>JAAYJI010000342.1 GCA_012523015.1 Candidatus Hydrogenedentota bacterium | reverse complement strand
TTGGCTTTTAAGTGTTTCTAGTTTTATACGGTCATCTCGTGTAAAATGGTGGTGGGACATTATGGACTCCTTCGGGTGTTTCAACAGAACTATTGTACCGAAGATCTCTGTGATGTCCTCTTTTTTTTGCACCGGTTGCATTTAAACCTTGAATCCGCCCTCCGCTTTTCTTTGAATCCGCTGGCGATTGGGCGGATGTCTTGATCTGTTCAAATCGTTCATGGCACAATATAGTCGCGGTGTTTTCTCACTTGATTCCAACCTAATTACGGGAGTAACCATGAATATTTCCGATTATAACCCTTTAAATCCCCAGCAAGTCCCCACCTCAATGCGTGCTCAGTGCGAAGAAGATCCGGGCAAAGATAAAGAAAATGGGCTGGCATCGTTGCTGTTGCAATCACGTTTGGTGATGGTGGTGGGTGAAGTGGATCAGGAGCTGGCAGAAAATGTTATCAGCCGTTTGCTGCTCCTTGACGCCCAGTCCCATGAGCCCATCAAAGTTGTTGTGGCGTCGCCCGGCGGTCATGTTGATTCCGGCTATGCCATCCATGATGTCATGCGCTTTGTCGCGTCGCCTGTGATCGGTATTGGTGCCGGCTGGGTGGCGAGTATTGCGGTGCCCATTTTGTTGGGCGCCGACAAAGATAAGCGCTTCTCGTTGCCGAACACGCGTTTTCTGCTTCATCAGCCTAGCGGCGGTGCCGGCGGACAAGCGGCCGATATTCGCATTGAAGCCATGGAGATTTTGAAGATCCGCACACGAATCAACGCCTTAATTGCACAAGAGACGGGACAGTCGGAAGAGAAGGTTTCGAAGGACAGCGACCGCAACTTTTGGATGGATGCGGAGCAAGCCCTCGAATACAAGCTGATCCACAAAATTATCCGTCACATTGGCGACATCGATTGATGCGGGGCTGTTAGCCAGTGCGGCGTGCTTCAAACAGGCTTAGCGGAATTTAAAGCCTTCTTGGCGTATACACCGGTCTAGGAAATCCTGTGCTTTTTTCAAGGAGGGCACGAAAGGATTGACGACCAGCGCCTGCAAGGCATTTTCGTAGGAGCAGTGCCGTACCGCTTTAATGGCGAGACGGTCACTCTCTTTCATTGCGCAGTAGATGCCCCTCAAGAAATGGGGCAACATCCCTATTTTACGTGCTTTGATTCCTTTTGAAGTAAGGCGTACGGGGATCTCTACGCTGCAATTCTTGGGTAGATCGGTGATGGCTCCATTATTCGCGACGCATAAAATCGCCGTGGTCGATTTGTTGGATTCCAGTTTTTGAAGGAGCGGGATAAGAGTATAATCGTACCAGAGCGCGTTTCGTTGTCGGGTCAGCTCAGGAACCGTGTTCAAGTCCTGTTTACGGTACATTTTCAGAATCCGTTTTTCTGCGTCATATAAAATATCGGAGCGGAAGTGGGAACCGCTTTGCTGTTCCTTGAGCAGTTCGTGGCGTCTGAAATAGACGCTCATTTCACGTATGGGGATCATCCGAAAGAGTCGGATAATATCATGATCAAAGGCGTCATCATTGCTTGCTTCGATTCGTTCCAGAACTTGTTTCATCCTGCTGGAGCCGTCTATCTTAATATTCTGTATCCAGCCCAAATCGTAGATGCCTACGTAGTCGACTTCCAGATCATCAACAGCGCAATTTAACAGGCCTGCGATTTTTCGCGAGTAGATGGCTGGAAGGGCATTGATGCCCACTACTTTAAGTTTGGTGTTTTGGAAGAGCGCTTCAACAATGGGACCCACCGGATTGGTCAGATTGATGAGCGTCGCTTTGGGGTTGGTTGCTTCAATGATCTGCGCAAAATCCATCACGACGGGCAGCGTTCGTATGAGGTTGATGACTCCGCCTGCGCCGAGGTTTTCCGAGCCGAACATATCAAAGAGGGGTGGTGTTTTCTCGTCGCGCATCCGTGCTTTTAATCCGCCCACCCGTACTTGGTTCACGATGTATTGGGCGCCGGATATGGCTGCGACCGGATCTGTTTCTGCGATTACCTTGGTTTCGTAGCCGTGTTTCGCAATAATGCGCCGACAAAAATCGGCGACAATGGGGAGTTTTTCGCCAGGAAGTCCCAAGAGTACTAATTCTTTTATGAGCATGCGGTGCGATAGCAACGAAGTCAAGAACTCCGGAATATAAACACTGCTGCCTCCAAGAACGGTAATCCTCTCAATCATATCCCATACTACTGCTCCAGAATGCTAAACGACAGAAGAAATTCAACGCCTTTGCGATGAATTGTCGGTCATCTTGATCCCTTCTCAGGGATGCTATAGGCGCTCCTCCGAAGAGCGCTTAGGTTCCTTTTCCGCTCTCTTTTAAGGCTATCCCTTTTGAGGGTGAAATGTCAACTCAGGCGCCCTTCGCGGACAAGCGAAACCGTTAAGACTCGTCTTGAAAGACGAGGATATCCACTCTTTTGCTGAGATCACTGCCCGGTCGAAAGATAAGGATATCTTCCGAGCCTCTGTTATCCAAGTTGACAGCGTGGGCATTTCCGTAACCGGGGATATCGAATTTGTGCCTTGGTTTGGCTGAAAGGAAACGCGTGGGATCGCCGGTGTAGACAGACAAGGTTTTTGCGCCGGTGCCATAGGCGACGTCTAGCTGTCCGTCGCCGTCGAAATCGCCGAAGACATAGGCAACCCGTGACCTGCCCTCGGGCGCGTCTACTGTCATGGTCGTTTTATAATCGGCTTTGTCTGAGAATTTGCTGTCTTCGAAGAGATAGACTTCTGCATGAGCGGCGACTTTGCCGCGCACGAAATAATTCATCACATTGCTAACGCCGAAAGGAATGCGAATAAAAACCAAATCCAAATTGCCGTCGCTGTTCACATCGATGACAACAGGACTGGATACAGCGCCTTTACAAGAGAAGACGGCGTCAGGCTCGTCGGGATAGACGAAAGGTTCTTGCGCTATATAGACATGGGTTTCTGCATGCATGCGTACCGTTCCCCTGGTCTGGGTGATAATCAAGTCTGGGAATTGGTCGCCGTTAATGTCTTTCAGTACGGCGGAGGCATCCCATTTCTCCTCCAAGTTCAGGGGCAGATGAAAACGTCGGTGTTCGGTCCAATTTTTGCCGAAAGCGAAATCTGCGTATTCATCGCTGAGAAAAGCAAGCCCTTTGACGGGCGTGTGGTCGAGGGTAAATGTTTGAATGTCGGGCAGGCGGTGTATGATATGGATGCTTTCACTGGAACGCATTTCACTGACCACGTCGCAGGTCACGACAGCATGCTCTTCGTAGAGGGTCCGTATTTGTACGCCCTCTTCTACGGGTATCAACCATTCGTCTATCCCGTCACCGTCTAAATCGACAGCGCCGCCTTTGATGAAGACCGGTTCGCGGCTGCGTGTGGGATATAAGGAAGGGCAGGCCGGGTTTTTGAGCAGCTTGAATCCTGACGGGCCGAATTGGTAGACCCACGCTTTTGATCCGGAAACAGCGACCAATTCGATGGGCGGTGTGCCATCCACTTCTGCGAGAAAGAGAGCGCCCATTTCCTCGGGCAAGGGGAGGCGCAGGGATGGTTTATCGGGGTAGGCTCCCTCTGTATCAGCCAAAAAGATACAGACCGATTTGTTCAGGGGTACGGCGGTTTCGTCACTGCACAAGACAAGGATATCCTTGAAGCCATTTTGATTTAAATCGCTGACTGCCACGTCCCATACATTGGTTTCTGTATGGAGTGAATAAAGTTCAGGCGCGGAAAGTGCGGCGCAGCTTAATAAAATGATCCAGCTCACGTTATGTTTCCTTTTATAAGGGTGTTGTGTATATGCACTTCTTATCATACAAAATTAAAGAGGATTCCGCAATTCGGTCTTTGTAAGCGTCATCCGGACGAGGACGAGGACGCGTCGCGATAGGGCGGTGTTCAATGGCTGCGTTGAAATGGTAATGGGAGGTATTATTACGGTACAGTAGGGGCTTGAGGACAGAATAGCAGTTTCTATTTCGGGCGTGATTGCTTCGCGTCCTAGGGCTGTAATAACGGTAGAGAACGAATAAAGGAATAGCGGCATGAATTCGCTTTTGAAAATGCTTCATGGGCAGCGCGTCGTTCCGGCCTTGCCCGGTTTGGATGATCCTGAGATGGTCACGCCTCTGTGCGATGCGCTTTTAGAAGGCGGTTTGCCCTGTCTGGAAATTACGCTTCGAACGGAGCATGGGTTGAAGATGGTGGCGCTGGCGGCGAAAACACGGACCCAAATATTGGTAGGAGCCGGCACGGTCTTATCTGTGGATCAGGCACAAGCCGCCATTGACGGGGGCGCGCGTTTTATTGTGAGTCCCGGTTTCGATCCGAAGATTGTGGCCCGTTGCTTGGAAGCGAAGGTCGCCGTGCTGCCCGGCGTGGCGACAGCAACAGAAGTACAGGGGGCGCGTTCTATGGGGCTGGAAGCGGTGAAGTTTTTTCCCGCTTCCCTTCTCGGCGGCCCCGCCATGCTCAGCGCGCTGCGCGGTCCCTTTCCCGATATGTATTTCGTGCCGACAGGGGGTGTGAATTTGGAGAATCTGGCGCAGTACTTGCAGCTGCCCAATGTGCCCGCCTGCGGAGGAACGTGGATGTTTCCCCGTGCCGCCTTAGAGGCGCGTGACTATGGGACTATCGCCGCAGCTGTGCGGGACACGGTGCAACGGGTTCATTCTTTGACACAAGCCTTGTAAGGGCTTTGCCCGGGTTGTGTGTGATGAGGGAGAGGAAGCGGCGCAGGCAGCGGATCGTCTGCATCGGCGCGACCGAGCTGCCTGCACCTGAATGAAGGTTTTAATTTAGCCTTCCATCAGCACTTTCACACCCATGAGATTTGCCATGTGTTTGAGGCTGTCTATATGATCGCCATAAACGACTACACGATGGAGCAAGGTCATGGCATCTTCCGAATTGATGGCCGTGCTCCAGTTTGCGGACATGGCCGCCGCGTCTTTCACCTCCGTCACGATCTGGGTACGGCAGCCGTGTACGGAGCGTTCGGGCACTTCGATAATGGTGCCTGTGGACGCGAGGATGGTTTCCAAATCCACGAATTTGGCGCGAGTAATGGTCTGTCCAAGACGATACTGCACTTCGGGAACACAGCCGCTTCCGCCCACTTCGGAGTGACCGCGCAGCAGGTAGGGCGCGTCTTCACTGTCGGGGCCGTCCATTTTCAGCGGTGCTGTGCAGTGGGCAGTCCATAAGGCGTTGCGTGAGGTGTCGAAGGTGGCGTTGCCTTGGAATCCGGCGAGATCAAAGGCGTATTGGAAAAGCAGCATGGTTAAGAGGGAGTCCATATCGCCTTCGCAGGCCGCGGGAATGCCGCGATCGCGCAGACGGGTAAATCCGAGGCAAGGGAACCCTTTGGGCAGCCATCCCATGCAGGTGCCGATGGCGAGCCCGTCCGCCTGTTGTTCCCGTATGAGTGCGTCGAGTGCGACGCTGACCCGCGCCGCCTTTTCGATGTCGTCGGCGTTGGGTTCAATAATTTCTTTGGCGCCTTGTGTCCATGCGCGAATCTCTTCTTGAACAGCGTCAGCATTGGCGTTGTCAATATGATTGTCGAAGAGGGCTTCTTCTACGGCGACAACGTCTGCGCCCAAGATGCGTTTCACTTCTTGCGGGTTGCAGGCCGCCGCTGTGCCTTGGGCGGGCGGGAAGAGCAAGACACGGGTCTTCTTCATCATGGGCACGACGCGCAGGATACGGAGAGCACGTTCCAATTCATCATAATCGCCGGTGGGCAGAAGCGAGACACGGTGTCCGTCACGGTGCCAACGGGGCACATACATCCAATCGTGACCGCTGGCGGGCAGTGCGAAGACGAGCATGGGCCGTGCCGCATCCAAGACGGGCTGAATGACGCGGGTCATGGCGAAGTTGCATACATTAATGGCGAGGACAGGCGCATCGGCACCGGCCGCTTCAATGAGTACTGCCGTTTCTTCGGGGGATCGTGATTCACCGATGAAGAGTTTGATATTACCCAGTTTTTCTTCGGCTTCGCTAAGCTTTGCCCGTGCCGCTTGGATTTGCTTTTGATCGGCGCCCCAATCGCGATCGTCGGGCCGGGGTTCGCCGGTGAAAATCACACAAATGGGTGATTTGCCTTTGGGAGCTGCAGGGGGGACTTGGGATGCCCACGCATGATTCCAAAGCATATTCGCTGCCACAACGCTGCCGGTGGCTCCGAGCGCACTCATTCCAAAAAATTGTCTACGCGTACATTGTTCACACATGACCGGCTCCTTCTTAATTGTTTAATTACGGTTGATAGACTACACCTGAAGAATACTTCCACTTGTGTATAACAGGGTATACCATTAAAAAGTATAACAGTATAGGCAAATGAAATTCTCTTTAGGAGCAGAGAAAGAAATAAGGCATGTTCTGCGCGGTGGGCTGTAATGCGGGATTGGGAAGATGTGGAGATAGGAGGGTCTTAGGCGCGGCGCAGGTGTTCTTGAATTTCGCGCACTGTCTGCTTTTCTTTGCTTCTAACGGTGTCGAGTTTTTCTTGCGCTTTTACACCCGATTCAGAATGTGGTTCCATGCGTACCACGCAGTTCCACGAGGCGAGCGCCTCTTCATGATTATGCAATTTGTATTGGGTGTTCCCGTAATAGAGATGGGCACGGCCGTACTGGGGATCATAATCAACAGCCTGTTCGAAAGCGGCTAAAGCCTCTGCGTAGCGTTTTTCGTTGTAAAAGTGTATGCCCTGGTTCAGGTAGCGGATGGCCGCTTTGCGCCGGTCTGAAACGGGGGGCCGCGTCATTTCGTGAATCGCCGCTTGATAATGACGCCGGCATTGGGTCCTGTATTCTGAGAAGCCGATTTCCCGTGTTAGGAAAAGCTTGGTTGCTTTACCGCTATTTCTTAAAAAACGGCGACCGTACTTGAAGATTCCACGCATATCCTATTACTCCTTCTCTTTCCTGGCATCGCTTTTTTTAACGAAAGCGACGCGTCTCGAATACCTTGACCTGTATAATGAATATACCATAAAATTGAGTGCCTCAGGGGCAGCCCGTAATAATTATTAAGGTTAATCCACTTTGCCGTGTATTTATTAGAATTGGGACGGCATAGCCCGGCTTCGTGTGATACCATGAAGACAAGAGGATGAATTGTGGAAGCGTACCCTTTCGCAATTCTTTATGGAAAGGATTTACAGCTTCATGTCAGAATCAATGCTTCTGCGCGGCAGACTTTTGGGTAAGACTGAGACGGTAGATGTTGAATTGCGTGACGGGCGGATTCATGGGCTGCGCCCTGCAAAGAATGGGACGCCCGATGCGGGGGATGGACAATCTCTTTTTATGCCCGGTCTTTTTGATATACAGGTGAACGGTGCCTTCGGCTATGACATGCAGAGCAGCGCGCTGACGGTGGACATGGTTCACGGCCTTAATGAGCAGCTCCTCCGACACGGTGTATTTCGGTGGGTGCCCACCTTGGTCACAGACAGTGCCGAGGCGCTGGAACATAAGTGCCGGGTTTTGGGAGAAGCCTTAGGCGACCCGGCATTAGCGCGGCATATCCCTGGTATCCATCTTGAAGGCCCGCATATTTCGCCGGAGGACGGCCCCCGAGGAGCTCATCCCGCTGCCCATGTATGTGCGCCGGATCTGAAGCTTTTTGAGCGGCTCCACCGCGCCAGCGGCGGGCGTATTCTTTACGTTACGCTGGCTCCTGAATGGCGTGGCGCTTTAGCGTTTATCCGCGCGGTCACTGCAAAAGGAGTGACGGTGTCGCTGGGTCATCATAAAGCGGAAGCGGAGGATATCCGCGCCGCTGCCGATGCGGGCGCTCGCTTATGCACCCATCTGGGTAACGGGCTCGCCTCGTTGATCCATCGTCATCAAAATCCTTTGTGGCCGCAGCTTGCCGATGATCGACTCCACGTTTCGCTCATTGCCGATCTGGAGCATCTGCCCGTAGATTTGTTGAAAGTGCTGTTCCGTGCCAAAGGCATCCAACGTATCATCCTCGTGTCGGACAGTGTATTGCTCGCGGGGATGAAGCCGGGAAAATACCAACTCTTTGATGCGGCGGTGGAGCTAAAACGCAGCGGACGGGTTTGTCTTTCCGGCACCGATTTATTGGCGGGCAGCAGCCTCTTTCTTCCGGAAGGGGTGGTGAATTTTTCCGCAGCTGTGGAGATACCCATGGCGCAAGCGGTTGCTGCGGCGAGCCGTGTACCGGCGCGACTGTTGGGCGTACCCTTGCCCCTGTGGCCGCCCCGTCCGGGTCGCAGGGCAGAGTTTTCTTTTTATCGTGAGGCGCCGAAAAAAGATCAGGCTTTTCCCATGCCTGAGTTCACCTTAGCTGGAGGAATTTTTCGCTCATGACCGATATTAGCAAAGAACGTCGGCTCCGCGTCACCATCAGCGGCACCGGTTTCGCAGGTGACTTTACGGCACGCGTATTAAAGATGATTCCGCATAAGAACAACTTGTCCATTGACCTTGCAGGTATCACTTCGGGGCACCTTGGCAACGCACAGGCTTTTGCGCAGCGTCATGGTATTGCCGCCGCCTTTGAAGAGCATGCTGAGATGTTGGAAGCGGTGAAGCCTCATATCGATTGTATTGCCTGTGCCAATTACGCCCATGCCGATTATGTGGCGGAATCAGCGCGTGCAGGGGTGCCCGTCATCGTATTGGAAAAGCCGCCGCTCATCTGGCCGGGCTATTTGGAAGGGCGTCAAGCCGATGCGGAGACCCGTAAAATGGAGAGTATGGACGCTTTTCATGAGGTGCTGGAGATGGTGGAGGCGGGGCGCTCGAAACTTTTGTACGCGGAAAATTTCGTTTATATGGACGGCGTGCAGGCTTTTATGCAGCTTCTGCGTGAGGCGGAGCCTCAAGACAAAGGGAAAATCTTACTGCAGCAAGGGGTCTGTGCCCATCAAGGTTCCCACGCGCCCGCCTATGACACGCCGGAAAAGTCCGGGGGCGGCGCGCTGTTCAATAAGGCTTGTCATCCCTTGGGACCCGCTTTATATCTGAAGCAAATGGAAGGAATGTTGCGTGAAGGTGCGCCCATACGGCCGGTGAAGGTATCGGCGACGGCGCTGCAAGTGCTGAAAGATCAAGCGCCCAAGGCGGGCGAACATTTCAGGGTGATGCAGCGTGTGGATGACTATGCGCGCCTCACGGTGCTCTTCGAAGACGGCACCGTCGCGGAGCTAACGGGTCATGATCTGAGTATCGGCGGTATTCGCAACCGATTTTCGGTTATTGCCGATTTCGGACAATATGACATGCGCATCAATCCCAATGACGCCCATGAATTATTCTTGCCCGACGGTGATGTGGCAGGACAGGTACTCATGAGAGAGAAACTGCCGACGGCGCAGGGCAGCTCCCATCCCAGTCCCGGACAATTTCGTGTGCACGGTTATGTGAATGAATTGGATGATGCTGTGCGCTGTGCGTTAGATGCAGAACGATATCCTCAATCAGGGAGCATGTTGGCTTGGGACACCCTCGCGGTGCTCATGGCGGGCTACGAGTCTGTAGAAAAAAATTCCCGCATCATCGATATTTCCGATTATAGCTTGGGCCGGGACTTCCCCATTGAGGTCGTCCCGGATCCCTTGCTCAGCGATAGCGTATTGGAGCAGCAATAAGGCGCTTCTTAGTTGCTCTTTTCTCGGAACAAGCTGTACAGCAATTCGATGGAGGTATCTGCCATAAAGCGTCCGGCGTCGCCGTCGAGCCAGCGCGAGAGGATGGGTTTCTCGCCGTAGGCGCCTCGCTCCGCCTGGTAGGGGAAGGGCACATAGGTGGATACGCGATCGTTCGCTAATTCGACAATGAAGGTATGGGGCGCGATTGACCATTCTTTAATTTCGAGACCGATGCGCACGAATATTTCTGCGGGCAGAGCGACCATGCCAAGGTCGCCAATACGCAATGCCTGTACGGGCACCGGGGCGATTTCGCCGTCATGGGGCCACGAGCGTCCGCGTCGGATAATAGATTTATCCATGTCGCCCGGTTTTTCTTTCTGTTCCAGTTTTTCGATCTCTTTGTAAAAGGCTTCATCCCGCGTGTAATAGGGGATATCGACAATCTTGGTCATGACCGACAAGGACGCGTCTTCCATGGGTTCGGCGCGCTCTAAGGCGACCATGGCGGCCCCGGCGAGGGCACGGCCGAGCTGAAGCGATTTGGCGGGACCGCCTGTGGGCAGCGCGGTTTTATCATGGGTGTGGTGGTTGATGTCGCCGCAGGTGCCTTGGAGCAAGAGGGTGACCACCGTGTCTCCATATACGGAAGCGATGGTGTCTCCCAAGAGCCCCGGCCAGTCTGCGGAAATGAAGTCTGCACTGCCGCCGCCGATGACGTCGGGGTGTAATGCGAAATTAACCATCAACGCGATGAGGTTGCCCTCTTCGTCTCGGGCGGAGAGGGTCTGCAATTCGGGATCGATGGGACCGGCTGTGCCCAATACGGCTTTTTTGCCGGCGTTGCCGCGACCGAAAACTTCCGAGCCGTCTTCAAGGCGGAACAGACGATTGAAGCTATATCCGGTTGCTTCGGTTGTGCCGGCGTGTAAGGTGGCGGGTACTTTGTTCTTATCGGCAGCGGCTACGGCAGCGGCGATGTGACCGGGCAAAGCGGCGGTCCACTCTTCATCGCGTTTCATATTCGAAACGCTGCGCATCTCAGGACCTGTGTGGGTGTGGGTCGAACAAATCATGATGTTCGCTGCGGGAATGCCGCATTCCGCTTCGATGAGCGCTTTGGCGGGATCGCTCACATCGCCTGTCATACTGATCAAATCGCAGGAGACGAGCGCCACACGCTGATTGCCGCTTTCGATGACGACCGCTCGGGCGAAAAGATCGGAGTATACCGATTTCGCCTCGCGTATGTGGAAATAGCCTGCCAATTGCACGCCCAAGGGCGGCGTGATACACTGCTGTGCGCGGCCTACTTTAAAGAGGGCGGGTTCTGCGACGGCAGGAAGTACGAGCAGCGACAAACTCAGCATAAAGATTAAAACGCCGAAAAGAGGCAGTCGGTATGATGGGTTCATGGAAAGATTCCTTTTTGCTTTAACGAGAATAAACAATAGGTTTACGAGTCAAAATACCACTGTAACGGATTCGATTTCGGAATTCAAGAAAAGACAATTCACGAAGATGCTGCTATCGAAACAGAAGCGCCCTTTCCTGTACTATGGAAGAAAACGATTTGGAGGTATTATTATGAAATCGCTTCATGGTCTTTGTATGGCTTTGGTTCTTGTTTTGGTGTACGGGGCAGCGTCTGTCATGGACGCGGAAGAAGCACCGGCGGCGGGAGCGTCCCCGCGGCAATCTAGCTATGCCGTGGTCACGCCCAACGATTTTGAGGGCAGCGACACGGCGCGGATCAATCAAGCCATTACTGAGGAC
>JAAYJI010000341.1 GCA_012523015.1 Candidatus Hydrogenedentota bacterium | reverse complement strand
TGTGTATGGTGGGCGGCGTTGACTCGAACCGCCTTCGTAACGGTTTTTTGGCAGACCGAGAATTCCCCAATGTTCAAAAGGCAGCCGCTAAACTGACAAAAGCCAAAATATTTATCGATGAATCCGCCGGCTTAACCCCTCTCGAACTGCGTTCTAAAGCGCGACGCCAAGCTAGCCAAGCGCCCTTGGATCTGATTATCATTGACTACATGCAATTGATGCATGCTTCGGGGCGTATTGAAAACCGCCAAAACGAAATTTCTCTCATTTCACGTTCGATCAAAGCCTTGGCGCGCGAGTTGTCTGTGCCCATTGTGACCTTGTCGCAATTGAGCCGCGAAGCGGAAAAAGATGACCGCGGAATGCCTAAACTCGCCCATCTTCGCGAGTCAGGGGCTATTGAACAAGACGCTGATGTCGTGTTGATTCTCTCTCGGCCGCCCGCCATAGAACGGGAAGAGCGTGAGAACGTTATTCTGGTCAATATTGCAAAACAACGTAATGGGCCGGTAGGTCATTTCGAATTGATCTTCGAAAGAAACACGCAGCGATTTAAAGACTTGGCGCCTGCCAGTCTCGAAAGACAGGTACCGCCGCAGGTGGCGTACCAAGCAGAGAGACAAGCGGAACGTTATGCGCCCGTTATGCCTGAACCCTATTCTGAAGAAGAGGAAGACCTTAGTGAAGCGGATTATATAGATCCCGATGACGAAACTATTCCGTTTTAGAAGAGCGTGGCGGATGTCCCGGAAGCGCGGCTTCTTCTTCAGTTTTCTGTTATCTTTTGAAAAGATGATGAGTCCAAAAAACAGAGTCTATTGTTTCAAAAATGATGGGCTTCTGAATCAACAAAGTTGTAATACGACGCCGGCAGGCGTTTAACCCAAACATGGGAGAGCAGTATCATGTTTAAAGGTTCCTTTGTGGCACTGGTGACACCGTTTAAAGACGATATGGAAATCGACTATGACGCCTACGGACGGTTAATTGATTATCAAATTGAACAAGGTACGCACGGACTCGTGCCCTGCGGCTGCACGGGAGAAGCAGCGACCTTGTCTCATGCGGAACAAAAAGCATGTATACGCTTTACACTCGAACGGGCTGCGGGACGTGTGCCCGTAGTCGCAGGGACAGGTTCCAACAATACCGCTGAAGCCGTGATGCTCACCCAATACGCAGCAGAATTGAAGTGTGACGGCGCTCTTCTCATTACGCCCTACTACAACAAGCCCACTGCCGCGGGACAGATCGCACACTATACCAAGGTCGCGCAATCAGCGGACATCCCTATCATGCTCTACAATGTGCCCGGCCGGACGGGTGTGAAAATGCTGCCGGAAACCGTTGCGCAGTTGTCCAAAGTTGAAAATATCGTGTCCATTAAAGAGGCGTGCGGCTGTGTAGAGCAAGTCACTGAAATCCTGAATCGCTGTGATATTTCAGTCCTGTCCGGTGATGACAGCCTCACCTTGCCCATGATGGTTTTAGGCGCTGATGGGGTGGTCTCTGTAGCGGCGAATGTAGCCCCGGCACCGGTCGCTGCGCTTTGTGAGAAGGCGGCGCGCTCTGATTACGCGGGCGCACGAGAAGAACACTACAAACTGGCCGAGTTGTTTAAAGCGCTCTTTTGCGAAACCAATCCCATGCCGGTAAAAGCGGCGCTCGCCCGTATGGGATTCATAAAAAATAATTTGCGCCTGCCCCTGACGCCTCTTCAAGCAAAATTTGAACAGCCTTTGGAAGATGTTTTGGCGCGTCTCAATCTTCTCGGATGATAATCTTTCTCTTTTTTGTTTTATAGTGTTAAGATGCACAGCGTACAATGGAGCATTGTGCGGTTGATTATAATGTGTTCGTGCCTATCGACCAACCCCGCTTAGATCATGGGCGTTCCAACGAATAAAGGATTTATCTCATGGCAAAAAAACTTATGGTCGTTCCTCAAGAGGTCAGAAAAGAATCTGCCATTCACTTTGAAAAAATTCCTGTTAACAGCTATAACAAAAAAATACAGGAAGAACGGCATGATGGCAAAGGCGTGGGCGAAGAACGCTTATTGCGCATTTACCGAGACATGGCGCTCATCCGTGAGTTTGAAACCATGCTCGACAATATCAAAAAACTGGGAAGCTATCAGGGTATCGCCTACACCCATGCCGGACCCGCCCATTTGTCGATCGGCCAAGAAGGGGCCGCTGTCGGCCAATGCGTTCATCTGCAGGTACACGATCATTTGTTTGGCAGCCATCGCAGTCACGGCGAAATCATCGCCAAAGGATTGCGCGCTGTGGAGGACCTGCATCAGAAAGGACTGATGGCTGTCATGGAGAATTATTTTTCCGGGACAACGCTTCAGACCGTTCAGAAGAATGAGCCCGACCGGGCCGGCCTGAATCTCACCATAAAAGGTCAAAAACAAGCTGCTTTGCAGACTGCCGAAGAAGAAGAACTGGGAATTGATTTCCTCCTTTATGGGCTCTTGGCCGAAATTTTCGGCCGTGAAACAGGATTCAATAAAGGAATGGGCGGTTCCATGCACGCCTTTTTCCCGCCTTTCGGCGTCTATCCCGCCAATGCCATTGTGGGAGGGAGTGCGGATATAACCGTTGGTTCCGCTCTATACAAAAAAATCGGGGAATTGCCCGGTATTTCCATTGCCAACATCGGTGACGCTTCCATTGGTTGCGGACCCGTTTGGGAAGCTTTGGGATTCTCATCAATGGCGCAGTTCAAAACGCTGTGGCCCGAGTATATGCGCGGCGGACTGCCCATTATTTTCAATTTCATGAACAATTTTTACGGCATGGGCGGGCAGCCCATTGGCGAGACCATGGGCTTCGAACAATTGGCGCGCGTTGCTGCCGGCGTCAATCCACAACAGATGCATGCGGAAGTCGTGGACGGCAATAATCCCTTAGCCCTTGCCGATGCCTACCAACGAAAATTGGAAGTGATCAAGAAAAAAGAAGGCCCGGTATTTTTAGATGTTCTCTGTTATCGACAGGCAGGACATTCACCCAGCGACCAGTCTGCTTACCGAGAACGGGAAGAAATTGAGATGTGGCGTGCGGTAGATCCGCTTTTGGAATATGGCGAAAAACTGGTCGCAGCCGGGATACTCACGAAAGACAACATCGAATCCATTCACGACTACGCTGTCCGCAAAGTGAGCAAAGCCTGTAGGCTTGCTGTTTCCCCCGATATTTCACCACGCATGCTTTTGTCCCCGACACAGGGGCTTTGTAATTTAATGTTCAATAATGAAGTGGAAGAAACACTCCCCGGTTTGCGTCGGGCAGAAGATGTATCCATGCCGTTGGCAGACAACCCACGCGTCCAAGGGATCGCAAAGAAGGCGCGCTTTGGTATTGCCGAAGACGGCTCAATATTGAAAGGTACGCGGGCAGTCACTTTCGGCGAGGCGCTTTTCGAAACGATTATCCACCATTTCTATAATGATCACCGCGTTGTTGCCTACGGCGAAGAGAACCGTGATTGGGGCGGCGCTTTTGCCGTCTATCAGGGTTTGACCGAGGCGCTGCCTTATTACAGACTGTTTAATTCGCCCATCTCCGAAGCCGCTATCGTCGGCACCGCTGTAGGCTGCGCCATGGAAGGGGGAAGACCCCTGGTTGAGCTCATGTACTGCGATTTCATGGGCCGTGCGGGCGATGAGGTGTTTAACCAAATGCCCAAATGGCAGGCCATGTCCGCAGGCCTGCTCAAACTGCCCATTGTCCTGCGCGTTTCCGTGGGCGCAAAATATGGAGCCCAGCATTCACAAGATTGGACTGCCCTCTGTGCCCATGTGCCCGGACTTAAAGTCATCTTTCCCGCCACACCGTACACCGCCAAAGGCTTGCTCGCTTCCGCGATGAGCGGGAATGATCCCGTCGTGTTTTTCGAAAGTCAGCGTTTATACAATCAGGTCGAGATCTTTCAGCCGGGCGGTGTACCCGCTGAATATTACCGGCTTCCCTTGGGTGAGCCTGCAGTCATGAAAAAAGGTGATCATCTCACCCTCTTGACTTTCGGCGCTACCCTATACCGTGCCATGGCGGCGGCGAAACGTTTCGAATCCGAATTTGGCATTTCCACGGAAGTCATCGATGGTCAGACCCTCGTCCCCTTTAACTATGAACCCGTGGTCGAATCGCTGAAGAAGACGGGAAAGATTATCGTTGCCAGCGACGCTTGCGAAAGGGGCAGCTATCTCCATACGATTGCCGGACAGTTGAGCCAGATCGCCTTTGATGATCTGGACGCGCCGGTATGCGTCGTAGGCGCGCCCAATTGGATCGTTCCGCCCGCTGAAATGGAAGATGCCTACTTCCCGCAAGTACACAGTTTCTTAGATGCGTGGCACCAACAAATTGCTCCCTTGCCCGGCTATACGCCTGTTGTTGACCGTTCCGCTGATGCGTTTATCCGTTTGAATCAACGTGGTATCTGAGGGTTGTTGAAGCCTTCGAAGAAAGAATCATGATCCAGTTTGTTAAGGTTGCGAAAAAAGCCGATTTTGCCGGTCGTAAGCTTATGTCCGTGCGTATTTTGGGACGGCCCGTGGCGTTGATCCAAGAAGATGACGGCACCATCCGTGCCATGGAAGCGGGCTGCAAACATCAAAACGCTGATTTGACGAAGGGCACCGTAAAAAACGGTATTTTGACTTGCCCATGGCACGGTTGGCAATATGAGTTGGAGACGGGAAGGTGTGTGTCCGGCGGAACCGCCAGGCTGCGCGCCTATGCCTGCAAGGTGGAAGGGGATGATATCTTTATCTCTCTCCGGCCTGAGGACACTGATTTTTCGTCTGAACCCGATTGGGAAATCATCGAGGAATAGCGCCGCCCTTCCTTGTGATCCTATGATCTTGATCGTTGGGGCTATGTATCGAAGTGCATACAAAGGATACGCCCTTTACAGTTTCAGGTTGCCCGCAGCCGTCATAAACCTACGAGATCTATCCCGGTCTGACGAGGAGGAGACCGCCTTTTATGATTCTTACTGTAACTCCAAATCCCTGTATCGACAAGACCTTGTTTGTCGAGGAGCTGCGCATAGGCGAAAAGATACGTGCGCCTCGATATAGCTGTATTACGGGCGGAAAAGGCTGCAACGTATCCCGGGCACTCAAGGTCATGGGCGGTGACACAAAAGCCATGTTGCTCGTCGGCGGCGCCACAGGACAACATGCCCTTCAAATGCTCGAAGAGCAGGATCAGGTGAAAACCCTTCCGGTATGGGTTGCAGAACAGACGCGCACCATAACCACTGTTCTTGAAGAAGGAGTGCACCGGCAAACCGCTTTCTTTGAACCCGGCCCACGGGTTACAGAAGCGG
>JAAYJI010000340.1 GCA_012523015.1 Candidatus Hydrogenedentota bacterium | reverse complement strand
GTCCATGGTGAGGTGAAAGCCTTTGAAAACGCACTCTTCTCCAGTGCCGAGGGACGTTCTTTTTCCTTTACCATTGACATGCCCTTTAAAACCCATGCACGAATGACCTTGACCAATGAATCCTCTGAAGAACTGCAGCAGTTTTTCTTTGATGTGAATTACAGTAAAACGGAGCTGCCCGAAAGCAGTCTCTATTTTCATGCTTCGTGGCGGCGGGAACGGTACACGCAGCTGACACAGGATTTTGAGATACTGCCGAAGATTCAGGGACGCGGCCGTTATCTGGGAACTCATATCGGCATTATCGGGCATCCTGATAATGTGGGGTGGTGGGGTGAAGGCGAAGTAAAAATCTATTTAGACGGTGATCAGGAATTCCCGACCCTCGTCGGCACGGGCACAGAAGACTATGTGGGGACCGCTTATTTCCAAGGCGAATATGCCCACCAATATGAGGGATCATTATTGATAGACGATGTGAATAAGTATTACGCCTTCTACCGCTACCATGTGCCTGACCCCGTCTATTTTCATCAAGAGATACGAGTGACCCTCCAACAGATAGGCGGAGCCATGCAGGAATTTGTCAAAGAGATGCTGGAGAAGGGGGTTGAGATTCTGCCTGTATCCGTCGGCTCCGACGGCGGCTTTGTACCGCTCTTGGAAGGGGATACCCCTAAGACGCTTGATGATCCGGGCGTTCCCTACGGATGGACCAACTATTATCGACGCGACGATGTCTGCGCTGCCGTATTTTTTTATTTGGATCAACCGGAAAACCAATTGCCGCCCCTTGCTTCCCTCGAAGAGCGTCTGGCAGCTATCGGCGAACGGGTTGTCAACCCCTGACCAAAAACATCATCTTTCCTCTCTTCCTTCTGTGCGTCGGAGGGGAAAGGACAAAGACCCCTTTCTTTGGGGTATAATCAGAGTTGGTTTGAGGAGATGACGGAGTCGTGCTTTTCTTAACCCCTCGGCTCTTGTGGGGCGCGTCGCCTCCGATGTCGCGGCAGCCAGCGCACGCAAGCACAGCACAATTGAATTCAATAGCTGTGAAAGACAGTGAATGTTTCACAGCAACTATTTTGAAGGACTCAAAATTCCAAAACGAATCGGACTCAGAGAAAGGATAATCATCATGGACGAGCGTACAGGAAAGAAAGTTGTCAGCCCTTCCCATAAAACAAGAAGGGAATTCATGAAAGGTACCGGCATGGCATTGGCAGGAGTGGCGCTGACCGCCGCCCATTCACGGGCTTTCGCCGCTACAAAGGGCCCCGAACTGCGTCTGGGCCTCATTGGCTGCGGTTCGCGGGGAAGCGGCGCTGCGCAAAACGCCTTGCTCGCAGATCGGGCCGTGAAACTCTACGCTCTGGCAGACCCCTTCGCCGATCAGATGGAAGCCTGCCTAGCCAAATTCAAAAAATACCGTGCAAAAGATAATGTAGTCGTCACGCCTGAACGGTGTTTCTCCGGACTTGACGGCTATCTAAAAGTCATCGAATGCTGTGACGTTATCGTAATGGCTGCGCCGCCCGCATTCAGGCCTGCCCACATTGAAGCGGCTGTTGCTGCAGGAAAACATGTCTTCGCAGAAAAGCCCGTTGCTGTTGATGCGCCCGGTATCCGCAGCGTTCTGGAATCCTGTCGGAAAGCAGCGGAGAAAAACCTTACTATCGTCTCCGGTTTATGTTACCGCTACGAGTTCGCCAAACAAGACACCCTCCAACGCATTCACGACGGGATGATTGGCGATATTTTAACCATCGAAAGCGTGTATAACACGGGCGGACTCTGGTTAAAAGAGCGCCAGCCTGAGTGGTCGGATCTCGAATATCAGCTGCGCAACTGGCTATATTACGATTGGCTGTCGGGCGACCACATTTCCGAACAGCATATCCACAGCCTGGACAAAACCATGTGGGTCATGCAGGATGTGCCGCCTGTCAAGGCAACCTCAAGCGGCGGCCGTGTGCAGCGTACCGGCGAAGAATACGGAAATGTCTACGATCATTTTAATACTGTATTTGAATGGGAAAACGGTGCGAAATGCTTCAGCTCCTGCAGGCAATGGGTGGATTGTTCCACCAACGTTTCCGATATCGTCGTGGGAACATTGGGGCGCAGCTCGCTGCAAGAGCACGTCATCAATACCTATGCCGGCGAATCCTGGCAACATGAGCGCAAGGGACCGGATGATATGTATCAGAATGAATTGACCGCCTTCTTTGAAGCTATACGTACGGATAATCCCTTTAACAACGGCGAATACATGTGCAGCAGCCATATGATCTCTATCATGGGTCGCATGGCAGCCTATTCCGGGAAGACCGTGACATGGGACGAGGCCTTTAATTCTGAATTGAGTCTCATGCCGGAAAGCCTCGAATGGGGAGACATGCCCAAACGTGAACCCGCCATTCCCGGAACTACCGTCGCTTTTTAATCCGCCCTTATCTTTTAAAGACCCCTGCCCGAATATAGGGCGGGGGTTTTCTTTTTATATAGAAATATCTCGGAACGGGCCGTGACACGAGGACAGGGGCAGTGTATTGCTGTCAAAAGATAAAACAGGAGCGCTCAATAAAAAGCAGACTTCATGAAGGCTGCTCCTTAGATTATTCCGAATCAGGATCTGTATCTGCTGCTTTTGTTTTGCGCTGCCGAGGTTTTGCCGGACTTTTCGCTCCTGATTTTGCACTGGCGCTTTTCTTAGAAGCGGCACTTTTTTTAGGCGCTGCTTTTGCCTTTGCTTTTGCCGTGGCTTTCTTGGGCGGCACTTCCTCGGGCAAGGCATAGGCGCCTGACAATGCCTGACTTAAGGATCTTTCAAAAAACGTGAAAAAGAAGAGGAGGAGTCCCACGAGAGGGAGGAGCCAAGGGACAATAGCCGCACCGCGGGGGATGGGCTGCAGCGCAGGCGCAGGCACCGCGAAATTGCCGATATAACGGCGCATCATAACATGATGCGGTTTGGTGGCGGCGCCCCAATCTTGCACTACATTGCTGCTGGAAATGGTGTGGCGCACTACGGAGAAGCGGCCGTACGGATCAAAGACGCCGGAAATGCCCGTATTCGTGCTGTGGATCAAGGGCAGCCGTGTTTCGATGGCGCGCATACGCGCGATTTCCAATTCTTGGGCGATGGCATTGGATCTGCCGAACCACGCGAGATTCGTCATGACCACGAGCGTATCGGCTCCCATTCTGCGCAGCTCTTCGGCCATGGGCGCGAAAAGCACTTCAAAGCAAATCAAGGGACCGAGCTGCCGTTTATCAACGGGCAGAAGCAATTGCTTTTCACCGGCATCTACACCGCCAAAGGCGATGTCTTTCAAAAAGGGCAGATATTTCTCAAAGGGGATATATTCTCCAAAGGCTGCCAGCCGCACTTTGTCGTAATAACCTCCGATTTTCCCATCAGGCTTGATGAGTGCAGCCGTGTTGTAATTTTTACCGGAGCTATAATCTTCCCGCACCACGCCGGACAAAATAGCGGCTTGACAGTCTTTTGCGGTCAGGGCGAGGGTGTCCAAAAAAAGAGGACTTTCAAAGTTGCGTATGACCAGCGCTTCCGGCCACACGATGAGATCAACGGGATAATTCGCCGTAAAAATACGCGTCATTTGCGCGGTACGCTGCAGCATTTCGTAATCGTAGGCGGGATCCCACTTCATTTCTTGGGAAAAGTTCGGTTGCACCACACAGGCACGTAAGGGCATGCTCGAGTCATCGGCTTCGCCTAATAGAAAGTATCCGACGGCGGGGATACACAGTGCCAACACAGCGACGGTGACCAAGCGCCTGATGCGTAATTCAGCGCTGCCTATGCTGAGCGCCAAACAAGCATTGACCCAAACGATAAGAAAAGAGAGGAGCATTACGCCGCCGAGTGCGGCCCACTGAGCGATGAATAAGTTGGCACCTTGCGTATAGCCTAAGGCACACCAACCGAATCCTGTGAACGCCATGGATTGGAGCAGTTCCATACCGGCCCATAAACCGGCGAAACATAAAGCGCCGCCCAATCGCTGCGAACGGCTATGGGCAAGACTCCAAAGAAAGCCAGTCAGTGCCCAGAACAAGGAGAGAATGATACAGAGCCCTTGCTGCCCGATGATCGCCCAACCGCCTGCCCAAAAAATATTTGCAATGAGCCATTGCAAAGTCAAGGTATGGAACAGATGCCCGCAGATATAAAAATGCAGCGCAGCCTGAGCGGGCTTTAATGGGGCGGTTCGTAATAAAAGCGGTACCAGCGCGATCCACGCCAAAAAATAGAAATGGTAGCTTGGGAAAGACCAAGCGAGCAGAACAGCGCTGACCAAGGTCGGGATATAAGTGCGGATGAAATGTTTCATAGTTGGAAAATAATGCGTTATTTTATTGGCTTAGATCAAATTGATTGGTAAATACATTCTCGATGATTTCCGGCAGGAAATTTGGGATTCCCACTTCATTCAAGGTACAGTATAGTTATTCTTGACCAAAGAACCAAAGTATTCGGAGAGCCGCCATGATTGAGGGTGTACCATTGTCCCGTCGTGAGTTTGTTCTGACCACAGGCAGCATTGCCTGTTTGATGTTGGGCAAGTCCTGGACGACCGATTCAAGGCAGTCGGATCTTTTTGCCGAGTTGATAGGCAGATGTGGAAACTTGAGACAGGGATACAGCCTGGCCGCGGCGGTGGATCAAGAGCAGCTGAAGACGCTGCACGCGGAGCAGATCGCCTTTTTTCAATCCATAGCCTTCTTGCAGCGCCCTGATGGACGACAGGATAGGCTGTTCCTACGTGATAGCCTCAACACCGATGATACCTGTTTAAGTACCTTGTCGGACGGACAAGGGTTGACCGTGGAAATTGTTACCACTACCTTAGCCATGGAGGGGCCGAGTCTGAGTCTGCGCGGCAGTGACGGCTCGGTGCACGGCTGCAACGATAAGCTTTGGTTTAGCCCAAGGACTGCAGACTTGTGTCCTTGGAAAGACGATTCCAAGCTGTTGCCCCGCGTTTATGCCCGTTCCCGGCTGCTGATGGAAGAACAGGCTTCGGAAAACGCCGGCTTAGTGCGGCATGCACAGCGCATGCTGCGGCGCCCAGCGGTATCGGCATAAACCGAAAGACGCCCGTACCGAATATTCTTGTTGTTCCAAGGGCGGTATACCGTGACAGGCGCGACCTATAACAGAGTCATAATGTAACCATGATAAGGAGTAAAACCATGTCTTCTTCTTCTTTTAGCCGCAGAAAATTTTTAGTGTCCGGTATGACAGGAGCCGCTGTTTCAAGTGTGGCGTTTAGCGCCCAAGGGCAGCCCAAGCCGGCAAAATCATACCAAGAGGGCTTAAGCCCGTGGCCCTTGGTAATGAATACCAGTACGATCCGCCCTGCCGCGTTTGAAGAAAAATTGCGCGTGACTGCCGATGCAGGCTGGGACGGGATCGAGCCGTGGATTGATGAACTGGAAAAGTATGAAGAAGAGGGGGGAGACCTGAAAGAACTGAACAAGCGCATTAAAGACATGGGGCTCTATGTGCCGAACATCATCGGATTGTGGAACGCCATGCCCGCCACGGCGGAAGCCTTTGAGCACTCTTTACCAGAGACGCGGGAGCGGATGCGCCGTGCCGCCGATGTTGGCTCCATCCATGTTGCCGCCATACCCGGCCCGGATCGGGAAGACTTCGATTTGAAACGGGGCGCTGAAATGTACAGCGAATTAATGCGCATCGGCCGTGAGGATTATGGGATCACCGTCGCCTTTGAGTTTGTAGGATTTTTTAAAGGGGTTCACCGTCTCGGACAAGCCTGCGCCGTCGCCTTGGACACCAACGATGAAAAGGC
>JAAYJI010000339.1 GCA_012523015.1 Candidatus Hydrogenedentota bacterium | reverse complement strand
GTGCATATCCAACATGAAATTAACGAGGGCACGTTCCAAGAGCGCGCCGGCTCCCATGCTTAAGGTAAAGCGTGCGCCGGACAACTTGGCGGCCCGCTCAAAATCAATAATTCCCAATCCTTCTGCCAGATCCACATGATCACGAGGGGTGAAGGAGAATTGCGGTACTTCGCCCCAATGACGCACTACCTGATTATCCTTTTCATCGGAACCCTCGGGCACACTGTCATCAGGCGCATTGGGCAGGGTGAGCAATATATCTTGTAAGGTTGAATCGAGTTCCCGTACTTTCTCTTCTAAGCCGCCAATATTTTCTTTGATGCTTTTCATTTCCGCGATCACATCGGCGGCATCTTCACCCTGACGCTTGCGCGTGGCAATAGATTCGCCCGCTTTATTTTGTTGGGCACGGAGCTGTTCTAAATCGTAAATAGCACTTCTCCGCTGCGCGTCTATTTCCAACACAGCGTCAATATTTTCTCCGGCGCGTCGAAGAGCCATGGCTTTTTTAACACGCTCAGGTTCACTTCTAATTAAACGTATGTCAAACATAAGAACCTCGTTATTGGTTTACGATAATATCGAGAATACGGTCAAGTTCTTCCAAGGAAAAATATTCAATTTCAATTTTGCCTTTATTGTCTTTTTGATGTTTAAAGGCTACTTTGACGCCCAAGCGCCGGCGAAGACGATTTTCAAGCTCAATAATATGGGGTTCTTTAGCCGTTCGCCGTGCCGCTGCTTTAGGACTCGGTTCCACTTCTTTCGCAGCCAATGCTTCAGATTGACGAACGGAAAGGCCATTTTCTACAATGTGTCGGACAAGTGCCAATTGCCGCGTTTCGTTGGGTATCGTTACGACTGCACGCGCGTGCCCCATCGTAATTGATCCGTCAACAACAAGATCTTGAATGGGATCGGGTAATTGGAGCAATCTAAGGGTATTCGCCACCGTGGCGCGCTTTTTGCCCACTTCCTCCGCTACTTGTTCCTGGGTCCAATCATACTGTTCCATTAAGTCTCTGTAGGCTTGTGCCAGCTCAATGGGATTCAAATCTTCTCGTTGGATGTTTTCAATAAGCCCGAATTTGAGCATGTCGTTGTCGGCAATATCTCGACAAATGACCGGCACCCTGTCTAGCCCTGCCATGATCGCGGCTCTGCACCGCCGCTCACCACATACTATCTGGTATTCATTTTTCACTTGCCGAACAATAAGCGGTTCTTGAATCCCATCCTTGCCAATAGAATCCGCCAATTCGGCCAAACGCTCCTCATGAAAAAGCCGTCGCGGCTGTTTAGGGTTGGGTTGTATGAGAGAAGGGTCAATTAATAGGACGCGTTCACCCACGTGTTGCTTTGCGCCAGCGGCGGCGGGCAAGGCTTGGGCATTTGCTTGTGTATCAGCATCAGTGGGGAGAACATGATCCAATACCTCCTCCCGTGAACGCATCAGCGCATTCAGCCCTTTGCCAAGTCCTTTGGTTGATTTCTTTTTGGTGGTCTTAGACACGTTTTATAACCTCTTGCGCCAATTGTTTGTAGGATTGGGCACCCTTACATTTATCGTCGTAGTGAATAATCGGAAGCCCGTGGCTGGGCGCTTCGCTTAAAGTAACATTTCTGGGAATGTGGGTATCAAAGACTTTGTCGCCCAGATGTTCTCGGACATCATGCAATACATCCCCGGAAAGATTGGTATGTTGATACATGGTCAATAATACGCCCACAATTACTAAGGTATAATTGAGGTTATTTTTGACGTGTATGATCGTATCCAATAATTCACTCAATCCTTCTAAGGCATAATACTCGCATTGCAAGGGAACAATTACCCCGGAGGCGGCGATCAGCCCGTTGAGCGTCAAAAGTCCTAAAGCAGGTGGACAATCCAATATAATAAAGTCATACTGAGTCTGTACGGCGGTCAGGGCATTTCGCAGTCGAAATTCACGATCACCTCGATTTACCAGTTCAATCTCCGCGCCGGCAAGATCCCGTTGCGAAGGCGCTAAAAAAAGATTTTCAAAGCTTGTCGGGATGATGACTTCCTCAAGGGTTGTCTGATTCACAAGGACATCGTAAATCGTTTTTTGGACGTAATTTTTATCGACTCCAACGCCTTGACTGGCATTGCCTTGCGGATCCAAATCCAATAACAAAACCTTTTTCCCTGCATCGGCAAGACAAGCTGCCAGATTAACGGCCGTCGTTGTTTTCCCAACACCGCCTTTTTGATTTGCTAGAGCAAGAATATGGGTCATTAATTTTATTCCATTGGTGAGGATTTTATGGTTGAATGCTAAATGATACGTTTCATACGTGGGATAAGTCAATTTGACCTTGCTCTAGCCTATCATAAAAATCTCGAAAATACATCTATCCTCTCCCTTGAAATAGTGTGTTGCCCTGTTCTGATCGGTCTTTAAAAAAGATTTTAAGAAAAAAAAGACACCGGTCATAGGCAGGAGATTACCGGTTTCTGCTATATAAAATTGCATTCTTAGCCCTGAATATTCTACACTTGCTGTACCGATAAATACTGTACAAAATCCTTGTGTTTGTGTTTCGACACGATAAGAATATTCTGTAATGCGCTCTATTCCGAACGCATCAGGTATCGTGTGTGCCCATCACGCCCCTGATTTGTATGGCGGTACCCATGTTCTCTTTCGTGTAGGTGTTGTGTACGATGTTTTTTGTACCAAACATTGCTATACCCCATGAGAGATGTAAACCATAAAAAAACGTGCATAGAGCGGCATCAATACAAAAAAAGTATCGAATTTTACGTTTCCTCAAGGTCGTGTTGCGTCAACCATTACTATCTGCCTTTCGTTTTCTTTTGGAGAGCATGCAATGGGGCGCATCGCTAATGCTGTTCAGTGGCAGCCGTTGTATTTAGTAAAGAACTGAGTGCTTTATGATTCGAAGTCTTGTTATACGTCAAATATTCCGCATGCTGGATATGGCGCTGGTCGTCATGGGGCTTGAGGTTGGGATTTTGGTCGCCCATTTATTTATGACCCCTTTGGAAGCAGTGGAACTCCTAGCCCTAGAGGATAGCAGTGGAACCGATGAAGTGTCCTTGCTGAAAACGGTACAGGACAAGTCGGTTTACGAGGGATTGGCAAAAAGCGGCTTGTTTGGCTCTGCCGGTCAATGGGATGCGGATGCCGCGCCCGTTGTGGAGGAAGAAGAGCCAATCGATGAGGATATTACGGAAAGCACCTTGGATTTAAAATTGCGCGGCACTATCGCCTTGTCGCCCAAAGATCCTTTTGCTTCCGCATTTATTGAAAACCTAGAGAATCGGGACGGCGTCCGCTCTTATCCCCTTAATAAAGAAGTGGTCGAAAATGTCTTTGTAGACACTATTTATCCCCGTGAAATCATTCTTCTCAACAAACGAAAAGAGCCGGCTCAACGTGAATGGCTCCGTATGGAGGAGAAAGATTCCGAAAACAAAGCGCCCGCGCCTGCCCTGCCCGGCGCGCCGTTGCGGCCGGTTCGCTCAAGAGCAGAAGCCGCTCCGGAACGAAACCAAGGAACTGTTCAACACACCAAAGTTGATCGACAGGAAATTGTAAGCGAAGCCATCGCGAACTACTCCACCTTGGCAACGATAACGCCACGGGTGGAAAAAGACGCCCAAGGTAATGTGATGGGTCTTACCGCAGACGGCATCAGCCAGCATCCCTTGGCGGTAAAGCTTGGCTTCCAAGATGGCGATATGCTGCAAAGTATTAACAACGAAAAAATTGAAAGTCGCGAACAATTATTTGAAATTTTTCAACGCTATCAAAATGCGACCTCATTCCGCGTGGGCATCTTAAGAAACGGTCAACCGAATATTCTCGTCTTTGACGTTAATTAGAAGCTTCAGAAAGAATGCTCTTTTCTTGGGCGTACAGTTTAGATTCTGCGGTGGAATAGCTTACAATAAGACATGCTATGATGTAGACTTTCAGGTTCAGGATGGGAGACAGACAGGCTGTCGGTCTGACTCTTTGATACAACTAGAATACGATAGGTTTTATTTTTGGGTAACAGCGTTTTTTCGCCCTAGTTATCCGTAATTTAATAACGGTGTGGAAGGAATGACTGTGTTTAGAATTCAATTTTTTTTCCTGATAGTTGCCCTGCTTTCATGCACCTTCTTTGCGGCTGTTGCGCAAATGGATGACGATCAAGATGGTGGTATGGAAGATGGGGGAGACTACACTGAAATGCCTGTTGTCCCTTCCGATGATCTCGACATTCCTTACACAGCCCCGCCCCGGCGTGGCGGACAGATGCATTATCCCAACGAATATGAAGATAATCCCGACGATTCAGCCTATCCTGATGAAGCGCCGCCCAATCAACAGCGAGGCGGAACGCTGACACCCCGTTCCAGTCGGCCCATTACGCCCGGCGTACGCCCAACACGGCCGCCCGCGCCGTCAGTCCGTGATCGTGCTTCTATGCGTCCTCCGGCAGCGCCCATGCCTAGTATGCGTCAAGACGGAGAAAGCGGAGAAGGTCATCCCATGGCCTCAGAAGAGAAGACGGGAGAAAAACCTGACGATCCAATCAATTTTGACTTTCAGGATGCCCCCCTCTATACGGTCGTGGAATCCATCTCACGCCCTACGGGGCGTAATTTCGATTTAGATCCCAGCCTGTCCGCAGTGAATGTCACCATTATTACGCACGACAAAATTCCTCCGGAAATGGCCTATGAAGTTTTGGAATCCATTTTGAGTTCCAGAGGCTTTTCCATGGTGGAAAGTCTGGATGGTCATCTCATCAAAATTTTACCCACCCCCGATGCGGTAGGATCAGATAAAACGCCGCTTATTATGGGACCCGACGATTTGCGCCATGGATTTGATGGGCTATCCACCCACATTGTGACCATAGAAAATGGCGATGCCGCAGAAATTCAACGTGCTTTGCAAATTCTGGGCTCTAAAAACGGGCAAATCGATGTCTACGCACCAACCAATACCCTGATCTTAACGGATAGTACCGACGGCTTGAAACGAATGTTTACTTTTCTTGCCCAAGCCGATGTTCCGGGCTTTGACAGCTCCATGGAAATATTTACATTAGAGTATACCCGTGCAGAAGTACTGTCCACGCAAATACAGCAAGTTTTACTGGGTGATGCTACCGGAGCGCCTACAGGCGCACGGCCGCCGCAACAGCCCCAAGTACCGCAAGCTCCGGTGCGGCCCGTGCGGGGCTCCCGGCCGCCAGTGATGCCCCAATCCTCCTCACAAGTGATTGGCTTCCGTGAAGAAGTATTGCGCATGGTTCCCGACGAACGGCTGAATGCCCTGATCGTTGTGGCAACACAAAACATGATGGCACAAGTTCGTGATTTGGTGAAACGGCTCGATACACCGACGCCCTATGAAGCCAATAACATGCACATCTACCAACTGTTGAATGCTGACGCGGAAGCCGTTGAGGCGGCTATCCAACCCCTAATCGGTACAGCGCCGCGAAAACAAGGCGCGGCAGGCGGTCAAGCGGGGGGCGGCGGCGGCGCTACGGCTCCTGAAGTGCAGCCTTTCGAGCAAAAAGTGCAGATCACCCGCTATGATAAAGCAAATTCGCTTCTGATTGTTGCGTCCCCTCAGGACTACAAACTGCTTGAGTCTTTTATTGCCCGCCTTGATGTGCCTCAACGACAGGTCTGCGTGGAAGCAGTGGTCATGGAAGTAAAAATGACCGATGACTTCGGGCTTACCGTAGATACAGCAGCCATGGGCGGTCATGACGGTTTCGCCATGAGCAGTACCGATAATCTCGCCACCCTGTTGGATGCTGCGAAAGTGGCGGAGGAAATTGTGGGCGGACCAAAAGCCTCCATCCGAAATGCGGCGCTGGGCTTAGGCAAGGAAGGCCGCAGCGGTCTGACCCTCGGCGTTTACGACGATCTCAGCTTTACCTATAAAGGCAGAAAAATTAAAGTGCCTTTTGCGCCCGTTCTATTTCAAGCCGTAGAAAAACTCTCTGATACCGAGGTCTTGTCTCAACCTTCGTTGGTCACCCTCGACAACGAAGAAGCCAATATCATCGTTGGTCAGGAAGTTCCCTTTATTACCAGCACCAGCTCATCACGCCGTGCTGATAGCTCGATGGATACCGGCACCTACGGCGGTTACACCCGCGTTGAACGTCAAGATGTGGGTATTAAACTCAAAGTCACGCCCCAGATATCAGAAGGGGATAACGTTATGTTGAGTTCTGAAGTTGAAATTTCAGATACCAACGCGACGTCCATCACGAACGTGGATATTACAGGTCCCACGACGAATAAATCGAAGGTTACCAACAAAACCCTAGTCAAAGATGGATCGACGGCTGTGATCGCCGGTTTGATCCGCGACAGCGCCGTGCGTAAACGGGCGCCTCAAACACCAATTTTAGGTGATCTGCCCATATTGAATTGGTTTTTCAGTTCGCGCCAGACAGGCCGAGAAAAACAGAATATGGTTATGTTGATCACGCCGCATATTGTTAAAGAAGGTATGGACATCGACCGTCTTACCAATTACAAGATCAATGAATATTACGATGCGAACGTTGAAGACTTGTTTAAAGGCGGTTTCTTCGATCGTGTATTTCAAAAATATAACATGCGCCAAAATCACCGGCCTACTTTAGATCGCTCCGAAGCCTTAAGCGGCCGGCGCAGCGGGCAAAAATACAAACGGGGGGATATTGAAAGGTAAACATGGGTCTTGGTAAAGAACAAAAACTTGGCGCCATTTTGGTGGAGCAGGGGTGGATCCATGAAGAACAGGTGACCGAAGCCCTTGAACTGCGAAAGTTGCGCCCTAAACGACTGGGCGAATTATTGCTCGATTTGGGCTATATGGAAGAAGAACATCTCTTACGTGCCTTGGGCATCCAGTTCGGCTTAGAATACGATCCCAAACTTCGTGAGCATGTGGAATCCTCTTTAACCACCAAAGTACCGATCAGTTTTATCCGTGAATATCAGATGGTACCCTATAAAAAAAATGGGGATACCTATCTTGTCGCTTTGAACGATCCGCTCAATCTCTTGCCCCTAGACGATTTGCGCTTGCTGCTGGATGGGCCCGTCAAACCCGTTTTATGCAATCGCGAAGACATTCAATTCATCATTGATACCTATTTCGAGCAACAAAGCGAAAATGCCGGTGAGCTGATTGATAATATCGTGCTTGGCGGAGAGGAGGAAGGAAAGGTTCATTCTCTGGATCATGCAGAGTCTGAGCGCGATCTCCTAGACCTCGCCAATGAAGCGCTGATCATTAAGCTTATCAACCTGATTATTTCAGGGACTGTAAAAGAGCCGGTCTACGATATTCATCT
>JAAYJI010000338.1 GCA_012523015.1 Candidatus Hydrogenedentota bacterium | reverse complement strand
CCACTTCTCCTGTTTCGGGACTGTGTCGCCCGCATCTTCACTGACGCCGGCATCACGTTTTAAATTGATGGCTTCCACAAAAATACGGTTGTCGTCGGCCTTACGCAGAAATATGGTGCGATAATCCGCTGTCTTTCCAAAGAGAATATTCACGACAGGCGCCTCTTCATCTGCTTTAAAAGCCTGCACGTGAAAGGCTTTGTCTTCAGACAAATCATAATCAGCCAATTTCGCTTCTGTATCGGCTGTTGCCCGCGGTTCCCCTTTTAAGCTAAGCAGTTGATCGACAAATTTATCGACCGTTTCCGTATTGCCCGGCGCATCAAAGAGGCTTGCGATGCTCCAACTGTCCTGCTGTCGCTCCAACACCACTTTTTCATCAGGTTCGGCGCCGGCAAATAATTCTATCCGCTGGATGGTATTTTTTTGAATGCCATCGGCTACCAAGTTTTCCAAACCAATCTGAGTCGCAAGGGGCATGGGCGGTTTAACATTCATCTTTTGCCAAACCACAACCCCCACAAGTATGGCCAAAATCACAAGGAAGGATAGGAGTGTTTTAACTTTCATAATCGTATTGCATCCTTATGGTTAAGAATATTACTCAGGTTTCAATTATTGCTTCTCGACATTGTTCTTAGACGCTATAGCAAGGATATAGGCGTTTCTGCCGCGACGACGCACCACAAAGCTGCCTATACCAATGGCTGCGAGCAAGATATTGGCAAGACCGTAGTTCGCCAATTGCCACAAGGTACGCTGCCTCTTGGAAGGTTTCGTGATAAGCCGGTCTATGGGTTTAGCGCCGCGCACATTGACCAAATTTTCACTTAAGGTTACGGCGTCAACACTATTCAGGAACAGGTCCAAATTAGCAGCCTGCAGGAAGTTTTTACGGAAGACCTGAGAGCATCCCATGACAATCAATTGGCCCGGAGCCGCATCTACAGCAGCGGCAGGAGCCTCTTCTTCCTCATCTTCAGGTTGGGGCGGCATACCGGGCTGTTGTTGCGGCACAGGCCAAGAGGGCCGTTCCGCGTCGGCATAGGCATCCGGGAATTGTCCCTTTGCCCGAACCATGAGCGGAAAGGATTTGCCTGAATCCGGAGCTTTAAAAGAATCGGAGGTGAGCGCCGCATCTTTGGCTATTGTCCACGCCTTATCGCTGGAATTCATCAGCGTTTCCACATCCAGATTGTTTTCCTCAAGCTTTGCATTATCAAGCGTGATGGCGGTACCCCATAAATAGAGGATAGCGGAAAGCCGGTTGGTGATGGAGGTCTTTTCGTTCATGGAACTGCTGTTGACCAAAATATGTGTGGGCAAATCGAAAGGCTGCCCCATAAGCGCTCCCAACAAACCCCCTGATTGACTTTGCACCGTCAAGGCGACATGATTCACATCCATTAGAATGTCTTCACTGACAGCAAGACCGTATTTTTCAAGAAGGCTATTTATTTCGGGATTTTCTTCTCGACGGGAAACACGGTTTCCGCTCCGCGTCGCTTCATACTCCCATTCATATTGCTGAACCGCCATAACCACGGATTTACCAGAATACAAAGCGCGATTAATTTCCCAGCGCTGACGGTCATTAAGACTGCGGGGATTCACGACGACCAACGAGTCGTAGTTATCGGGCAAGGGGCTCTCTTTGGTCATATCAACGCGTCTGACATCATATTTTTCGGAGAGCAGCACCTGTTCCAAATACTCATAGGGATCTTCTGATTCGGGCACTCGCTGACCCATTTGCATGAGCATCTGACGCATTTGTGGATCGATATTGACCGCTTCTTTGGGAGCCACTAAGGCGACAACCGGCATCTGTTCCCGCGTCAATTTATAGATGGTATTGACCATCTGGTATTCCAGGTCGAACAACGTGTCCGGCATGATTTGCGGAATGATTTCTTCTGCTTTATCTTTATAGCCGACCCCAACACTGCAGTAAATTATTTTGTTGCTGACTTCGTCCTCGCTCATGGCGCGCACACTGAAGGGCTGCACACCCTTATCCAACATACGCTTTTCAATGGCTTCCTCTTCATCTTTTGATTCTTCTTTGCCGAAACTTTCGCGTTCTGTGGAAATCACATTTGCCGCTTCTAAATAGACGGTGGCATAGTTCAAGCGACCTTGGGAAGCCAGACGCAGTTCTTCCATTTTATCGACAATGTCGCGCTCAATGGTGCGCATGGCAGTAGGCATTTTATCGCGGGGCGTAACATAAAGACGCAACTGAATTTCACTGTCTGTTTCCGCCAAGATAGCCCGTGTCGCCGGGGAAATGGTATGAATTTTATCTTCGGTAAGGTCAAAGCGTTTAATGCTCGTACCCGCCATTAGATAATTAAACAACATGCCGATGGTCACACAAAGCACCACCATAATCATGAACATGAGCCGCGCTTTGGGCCGATTTCTTCCGTCGATAAAAAGCACGTTCAAGGTGAGAAAGATTGTCGCCCATACCACGAAGAATAAGACGTCGGCAAGATCTACAACACCGCGCACGAGGGGCTGGTAGTGGGTGAAGACGCCGAAAATATCAGACAACAAGGATCCCAATCCCGCGACGCGCCCATCAATATAAGACGCGATAAAATCTGTGCCCAGCAAAAAGAAAAGGAAACAGCTGAGCAAGGTAATGACAAATGCGACAATCTGATCCTTGAAAAAACCGCTGAACAGGATGCCCAAAGCTAAGAAGCAGCTGCCCATGAGTAAGGTGCCCAGATATCCGCTGAAGATAACGCCGTTATCGGGATTACCCAAGGAAATCAGCATGGTAGGAATCGTGAAAGTAGCGGCCAAGGCACAGACATAGAAAAAGACGGCGGCCAAAAATTTTCCAATTGTCAGTTCCCAAGCCTGCATCGGAAAGGTTAAGAGCATCTCCCAGGTGTTTTCTTTGCGCTCTTCCGCCCATATACGCATGGTCACGGCAGGAATAAAGACACACAGCAGGAGCGGTAAATTTTCAAAGTAGGGGCGCATGTCTGCTACGGGAAAAACGAAGAAGGAGGTGACGTAGAGACCCACGCTCATGGTTACGAAAACCATAATAAAGATATAGCCGATGGCGGACGTGAAATAAGCGCCCAAATCTCGGCGAAAGATGGAAACGATATTGCGCATGACGATATTCTCCTAAGATCATTCAGCTTTGGCTGAGGATTTTTCGGTTAAGGTCAAAAAGGTCTCCTCCAAGGAGAGCGGCCGATCTGCCAACTCACGTACCCGCCACTGCTTCTCCCTTGCGAGGGTATTGAATTCGCGCCAAGGATTACGGTCGACAGCGCTGTGGAGGACAAAGGAAACGCAGCCCTCTGACTCTTTTTCAAAAACGACCTGTCGCACACCTTCCAGTCCGCTCAGGAGTCGTTCCGTTTCTTCCCGTTGTCCCTCAATAGAAACAGCGAGCCGTTCGGAGTGCTTTGCTCTGGCGCGCAATTCGTTAATGGTACCGTTCCCCACTATTTTGCCGCGATTGATAATAACAATACGGTCAACAGTCGCCTCCACCTCCTGCAGGATGTGGGTAGAGAGGATCACGGTTTTATCCTCAGCCAAATCACGGATCAAATGACGGATCTCAAGAATCTGATGGGGATCCAAGCCTGAAGTAGGCTCGTCCAAGATAATCACATCGGGGTTGTGTACCAATGCCTGTGCCAGCGCCGTACGCTGTTTGTAGCCCTTGGATAATTCACGGATGACCTTACGGTACATGCCGCGGAGCCCACAAGTATCAACGACGGAGTTCATCCTGTTTTTTAGGGTTGCACCGCGAAGACCGCGTGCCCGCGCTACAAATTCCAAATAGGATCGAACTTCCATATCCATATAAAGGGGCAAAATTTCAGGAAGATAGCCAATGGATTTCCGTACTTCAAGAGGATTCTTAAGTACATCCACCCCATTGATCTCCGCCGTCCCCGCCGTTGGATATTGGTAAGTCGTCAAAATCTTCATCGTTGTAGATTTGCCTGCGCCGTTGGGACCAAGCAGTCCCACAATCTCGCCGCGGTTAACCTCGAACGACACATTTTCCAGAGCCCTGACAGGCCCATAGTCCATTGTTAATTTGTTTGCTTTTATCATGTACCTTTTCTCCACTATAGGGATTCACAACCATTGATATGACGCGTCCACCCCTGCTGTGTAAGCATACGCATTCGCTCTTTATTAAGCAAAAGTTGTGCCACAAATACTTTTTAGGCAAGACACCCACTTAGCTTATATTAACATCTATGCTATCAGGTAGATAGAGATCGAAGACTGTATCTTTTTCTTTGGAAAGTTACCGTATAAAGCGCCTTATATCAGGTATACGACCAAATTTGAGGTGTTCTTTTAGGCTTAATACGCTTCTTTACAAACTGCGTATTTGAGCCAATTTATGAATTCACATTCGCGAATATCATCATCAATGACATGCTCATCTATCTTCAATTGCCAGCACAAATATTTGATAGCAGGATCTTTATAAATGGCTTCCAGGTTATCGGCATATTTTGCCATATCCTGTTCGTCTTTAAACCATCCCTGATCGATTAAGCGCTGTGCACGAGCACGAATAAGGCAGGCCATCTCTTGCAGATTATACTCAGGATGATATTGGGTTGCCCAAAACACGCCTTTTTTATAGCTAACAGCAACCGCCTGTACAGGACACCAATAATTCAACGCAAGGACTTCAGCACAATCCGGCACTTGAGACACATAGTCATCATGACTGACAAAGTGAGAGAAGACGGGCGGTTTCCCTTTCATCATGGGATGGGTCTTGCCTGCGTCTGTCACCCGAATATTTAAGGCGATCCCCATTTCACGTCCTTTCGGATGGGGCTCGGTCACGCCGCCTGCCACAAAAGTAGCCAGTTGAATTGCCCAGCAACTGCCAAATTGGGGGACGCCCGCTTCATAAGCGCGCTCAACGAGCCGCAAATGACTTTGTACGCGCGGATCATCATCATGATAAATGGTCAGATTACAGCCGGGCCAAATGACGCCTGCGTATCCTTCCAGTGCCTCATCAGTGGGCGGCTCCGCGCCGGGATCGCTGCTGAACCAAATGTCATACTCTGCGTCGGGCATGCGGCGCTTCAATAACTGTGCGTATAAATCGCCTGCCAAGGTCATCTTGACACGGTCAAACTCAGCACGACTCTCTTGAGAATATCCATCAGGAATTAAAAAACGTAAAGGCTTGCTCATGAAATGATCTTTCTCCTATTGAACATTGTTGCGTACGTTACCTGCGTCTCATAAACCGGATTCAATTCCGGCAACTTCATTTTATATGTCATTAAATCGATGCCCCGCTCAAAGCAATTCACCAAAGAACTGATACACGCGGTCTAAAAATCCCGGATACATTTCATGACCGAAATCAGGGTATAAGACTCGTTCTCGTTTTGCATTAATTTTATTGTAGGCAGCGAATTGCGTGGAAGGCGGGCAAATTTCATCCATCAGTCCAATTGCCATCAAGGTCTCGCCTTCGATTCGACCTGCAAGATGTTGGCAATCAATATAACCCAGCCGTGTAAAAATTTCTTTTTCTCGTTCGTGACGCGGATCATAGAGTCTGAAAAAAGTCTTCAACTCCAAATAAGCATCCACAGCGAGATCCATTTCCCACACGCGCTGATAATCACAAAGAAAAGGACACAAGGGCGCAAGCCGTCGGATCCTTGGTTCCAACGCGGCACAAGCAAGCGTCAACGCCCCGCCTTGAGAATTTCCCATGGCGCACACCCGTTGCGAATCCACTTCCGGGAAGTCCATGACAATTGCGGCAAGGGCGGCTGTGTCCAAAAAGACATGCCGAAAAAACAACTTGTCGGGATCATCATCCACGCCGCGAATGATCTGCCCCGTATGGGTGTTTCCTTTCACGCCGCCGGGATCTTCTGACAATCCGCCTTGCCCGCGCACGTCCAAGGCAACCACGGAAAAACCCATGGCTGCATAGCCGAGTTTGTCTTGCCAGTCTCCGGAACTGCCCGTGTACCCATGAAAAAGAAGCACGGCCGGATGCGGCGAAGCAGCTTTTTTAGGCCGCAAATACTTCGCATGAACACGGGCGCCGCCGGTACCGTTAAAGTACAAATGGAAACACTCGGCGAAAGGGGTTTGAAAATCTGCGGGAAGCAATTCCACATTGAAATCCAAATGCCGAATTTCGTCGAGGCCGCGATCCCAGTAGGCGTCAAAGTCATCGGGCTTCGGATTGGTGCCGAGATAGCATTCCAATTGTTCCAACGGCATTTCAAATTGCGGCATCGTGGCGACTCTCCAACTAAAGAAAAACTTTTCCGAAAAAATTAGGATTCCAAGGATTTCAGTACTTGCGCCAAATCAGCGTAATCGTTGCATACCGCATCCGGTATGTGCCCATCAAGGGGTCTATCTTTTACAACGGTCAACAATACGCCTCGCGCACCAACCTTGTGAGGGCCGCCAATGTCATTATGGGGGCGGTCACCGATATGGACAATATCTTCCACCGCGACCCCAAAATGTGACGCCACAGATTCGAATAAGGCAGGATGAGGTTTGCTGTATCCGATTTCATCAGAAAAAACGAAATAGTCAAAATAAGAAAGTAAATTGTATTTTTCCAAAATAGCGCGGAGATAGCGTCCGGGCGAAAAGATAGCGTCTGAAATAACGGCTAGTTTATAACGGCCATGCAGTTCAGCCAAAGCCTCTCCCACGCCGGGCGCGAGATCAGGACTCGTATCCAATTCCATGCGCTCAATACCATCTACTACAGCATCCAATTCTGCAGGCGCTAAGCTGCGCTTTAATCCTTCAAGAATAACTTGAACACGTTCTTTCGTGGTCCACGTGACGAATTGTTCGTGCCACACTTTACGAAAGGCTTGATCTGCTACATCAAAGGCAAGATTCACAGATTCTCGATCTATAGCGCCGTGCCGCGCCAGCGCGTCAAAGAGCAGCTGACGTCGGGCCACAGGCTTGGGGGCTAATCCTGCTGCCGCCCGCTTCGGCTCATCGCTTTCATCACAGAACACACAATCCCACAAATCAAAAGTTACTACGCCAATGGGTCGACCGGCCATAATAAACCCTCCGCTTCTATTTTATATACGCCTACGCCAATGTTACAGGAACCATGTCTACGCTACAGGAAAGAGCCTAAGCTTTGCAATTTCCAGCGAACTATCATATCATATTGACCTGCCTCATTTCCGTTATAAACATGGTATCAGGGTATAAAAAAAAGAGGTATAATCACGCTAATACTGCAAAAAATAAACTGGAAATAATGGGGGCAATTATGGGATAATTAGCATGCAGATGCGTTGTTCCCTCCGTTCCAATCCATCCTGAATGAGAACGAAGATTTGACAAAAACCCCTAAACGATAGGAGAATATTAATTATGACGGCAAAAGTAGATCCGGAAACTTGTACTGGTTGTGGTGATTGCGTCGACGAATGCCCCACAGAAGCAATCGTAATGCAAGATGATAAAGCCGTTGTGAACGAAGACGAATGCATCGACTGCGGTGCTTGCGTTGACGTGTGCCCGACGGAGTCAATTACGATGGACTGAGTCATCACTTCGGTGATTGACTGCCCCGATATTTTAATGCGATGCAGTTCTTTTTGAATTGCATCGCATTTTGTTTTGTGTCTCTACCTACCTACCGGTTTATAAAGATGCACAATTTCGACCCAAAAATGTGCATTAAAGAAGCTATTTTAGCCGTTTAACGAGAAACAATTACTTTAAATTCAATATGATAGAAAAATAACCTTACTGTCCTTGAAACGAGATCAGCTTTCATCTTATCATGATATTCAAGGCGCAAATAAATACGGTGTGCTGTAAAATTCGATATTTTGTTGATCGTCAAAAACCAAGCAATACTCAAAAGTTTTTGAACTTACCCAAAATTAATTGTTTGACAACATGGAATGGGAGCATTGGTACTGATCATGACGGCAAAAGTAATACAGCCCTCGAAACCTTCCGGATTTATAGAGATTGATCCTGAAAAATGCAAAGGGTGTTATCTTTGCATTCCCGCCTGCCCGCCCAAGCTTATTCATAGCGGTACAGCGTTGAATAAAGCAGGATATTATCCGGCGATACCGGGCGATATGACAAAGTGCACCGCTTGCGGTCTGTGTTGGCAGGTTTGTCCCGATGCAGCGATAACGGTCTACCAACATATCCACGAGGAGGCATCATGAGCGCTATCTTAGAACGCCGTCAATCCTCTTCCAATAGTCTGAGCTTAGTGCAAGGAAATATTGCCCTTGCTGAAGGTGCTGTCCAAGCGGGATTAAACTGTTATTTTGGCTTCCCCATTTCACCGCAAAACCAGATACCGGAATATTTATCGCGCCGCTTGGTTGAGACGGGCGGTGTCTTTTTACAAGCGGAAAGCGAGCTGGCAGGGATTAACATGGTTTTGGGCGCAGCAGCGGCAGGCGCTCGGGTTATGACCAGTTCTTCCGGTCCGGGCATCTCACTCATGCAGGAGGGTATTTCCTTTCTGGCAGGTTCTCAGCTGCCCTGCCTTATTGTTGATGTCATGCGCAGCGGTCCCGGCTTGGGCGGTATCAAGCCCACCCAAGCGGATTACTATCAAGCGACGCGGGGCGGCGGACACGGCGACTATCGAACCGTCGTCCTTGCCCCATCCACAGCCCAGGAAATGTTTGACTTCCCTTTGAAAGCCTTTGAGATTGCGGAGCGCTACCGCAACCCGGTGCTGATCCTTAGCGACGCGATCCTAGGTCAATTAAAAGAACCTGTTTGTATGCAACACGACCATGAGCCCCTTATTCCGCCCAAGGACTGGGCACTTGCAGGCGCGCACAATCGGCCTGCACAAAATATACGCAGCATGTTCTTATCGGGCAATGATCAAGAATTGCACAACAATGTGTTGTGGGAAAAATACAAAGTAATTGAGAAAGAACTCCCTGAAGGGGAGGAACTTTTTGTAGAAGATGCAGAGCTGCTCCTTGTTGCCTTTGGTTCTGCCGCACGGATTGCTTTATCCGCTCTTCGCGCCGCCCGTGATGAATCGCTGCGCGTGGGTTTGTTCCGTCCCATAACTTTGTATCCCTTTCCATCAGAACAATTGTGCCAATTGACCACGTCCATCAAACGCGTGCTGGTTGTAGAAATGAATATGGGACAAATGTTGGATGATGTGCGACTCTCTGTTCCTGATGATATTGAAGTGCGTTTCTATGGGCGTCCCGGCGGCGGTGTGCCTACCCCCAGCCAGATTCTCGAAAAAATAAAGGAGTGCTGACCATGGCCGTTAAGCCTATTTACAGCCGACCTCAAAGCTTGTGTGACAAAGCAACCCATTACTGTCCCGGCTGCGGACATGGCGTTGCCCATCGGCTCGTTGCGGAAGCACTGGATCATTTCCGGCTGCAAGATAAAGCTGTTGGTGTTGCTTCCGCCGGGTGCAGCGTCATGATGTACGATTACTTTGATGTGGATACGGTGGAAGCGGCTCACGGACGCGCCTTGGCAGTTGCCACAGGCATGAAACGGGCCAATCCCAATCTCGTTGTTTTCACCTATCAAGGCGACGGCGATCTCGCAAGTATCGGCATGTGCGAGACCATTCACACAGCAAACCGCGGCGAAAAAATTACGGTGATTTTTATTAACAACGCCGTATAAGGCATGACAGGCGGGCAAATGGCGCCCACCACCCTTCCGGGTCAGAAGACCACAACGACTCCTTTCGGCCGTTCCCCCGAAAGGGACGGCAATCCGATTAAAATGGCGGAATTACTGGCCGGTTTTGACGGCGTTGCCTATAGCGAGCGCGTGGCGGTATTCAACGCCAAGCAGGTAATACGTGCGCGCAAAGCCGTCTTCCGCGCTTTCGAAGCGCAATTATTGGGATCAGGTCTCGGCTTCGTGGAGATCTTGTCGCCCTGTGTCACCAATCTTAAATTAAGCCCGGCGGATGCGCAGGCTTGGGTTGCTCAAGAAATGTGCGCTGTTTTTCCCTTAGGTTTATTTAAAAGCTCCGACGGTAGAAAAAGCCCGTCCTTTTCGGAAGCTCTTATATTGGAAGGAAGCTGTCCCCATGAATCATGAATGGTTGGTCGCCGGTTTTGGAGGGCAGGGAATCTTGTTTTTAGGAGATCTCCTTGCTCGGGCAGCATTACGCCAAGGACTTCAGACCAGTTACATGCCCACTTATGGCGTCGCTATGCGCGGCGGCACCGCCAACTGTGTGGTACGCCTCTCCGATACTACGATTGGTTCTCCACTTTTTGATGAACCTGACGCGGCGATTTTGCTCAACCAACAATCCTTCTCCCACTTCTTGCCGACAATGCAAGAAAACGGGCTCATTATTGCTAATAGTTCTATGATTACTCCGGAAACTTTCGCAGACAGCACTGCGCTTCGTGTATTATATGTACCGGCGACGCAATTGGCACGGGACGCTGCAGGCACGGAACAAGCAACAAATATGGTTGCATTGGGAGCCTTCTTAGCCGCAGAACCCACTTTGGAAATTGCAACGCTAATCCAAATTCTGGATGAAGAACGCAACCCCAAGAAACAAGAGTTGGTCCAAACCAACAAAACCGCGCTGCAGGCTGGGATAGCATTTATTCAGGGCTTAAACTAAAACTTGAGCAAAGGACACAGCACTGCGTGACGTTGAGTTTTGGTACAGAAGCAGTACAGGAAAAAGCACTATGAATTTTTTTGAGCGTCTAGGTATTTACGCCCATGTGTATCAATGGAGAATGAATTGGAACAAACGTAATTTAAAGTATCCGATTCCGGTGAAAGATAATCCCAAATTTATGAATGCTTGGGATGCGGTACAACTAATTCCCGACAATGCGGTAATTGCTTGTTCCGGCATGGGCGGCAATCAACGATGCTCTCTTTTATACTGGGCGATTCGAGATAGCTTTGTGAAAACAGGACATCCTAAAGGACTCACCGTATTGACTGTTGGCGGTCAGGGCGGACGCGGACGCGTTCCCGGCACCCTTGAGGAATTGGCTTTATCCGGCCTGAATACACGCTTGATCACCGCCCATACCGAAACCTTTAAACAACAGCATCGCCTCGCAAAAGAAGGCCATCTCGAACTCCAGTGCTCGCTCATTGGCGTCATGTCTTTTATGTTCCGCGAACAAGCCGAAGGCAGAAATTCTTTCGTCACAGAAACGGGCATCGGCACCTTTATCGATCCTCGTGTTGGACAAGGCTCACCCATTTGGCCGACTGATGCCGAACAATTGGTTGAAGTGCCGGAAGACGGCAAACTCAAATTTACCATGCCCTTTATTGATACAGCCGTGTTCAACGCGCCTGCAGCGGATGCCAAAGGAAATATTTATTTTAAAGGCTCCGCTGTTATTGGAGACGCCATATATATTGCCAAAGCCGCCAAGCGTAATGGCGGGCGCACCCTCGTGAATGTTGGGAAATTGGTGGAAGAAGGATACGATAACAACTATCTGCCCGCTTCCGATGTAGACGCCATTGTGTATTGGCCTGAAACAGAACAAACGGCTACGATTAAACATCGCAAATACTGGGATTGCTTTACACCGTTGAGCACCACGGACACGGATAAGGGATTGAAGCGTGCGCGGCTCATCAACAATATTCTAGGCGTTATGTCCAAACGCAAGCCCATTGATGATGCCTTGGCACGGCTCGCGACAAAAGTATTTGCTGACCACGCCAGGCACGGCGACTATGTGGATATAGGTATTGGTCTGCCTGAAGAAGTAGCACGGCTCCTATACAAAAGCGGCGTCATGAAACAATTAAATATGCTCACGGAAGCAGGCGCCATTGGCGGTGTAGCGGCACCGGGCGTTTTCTTTGGCGCGGCCATTAATCCAAGAGAATTGATCCCTTCCGCCCACGTCTTTGACATGATGTATAAACGGCTGGACTGGGTTATATTGGGCGTGATTGAGGCAGACAGCCAAGGCAATGTGAATGTATCCAAGCGCGGAGAATTGCCCATGCAGCATGTGGGCCCCGGCGGATTCATTGACTTGGTTACCTGTTCCAAGTCCATCTTGTTCTGCTCAGCCTGGGGCGCCCACGCCAATGTGGAAGTACAAGGCGACAAAATTAAAGTGATCGATCCGGGCAAACCTAAATTTGTGGATAAAGTTGATGAAATAACCTTTAACGGTCAGGAAGCGCTCAAGCACGGAAAAGAAGTTTTTTACGTTACCTATGTAGGCGCATTCAAACTGACAAAACGCGGCATGGAACTTATGTATGTCATGCCGGGCGTGGATATACAAAAAGATATTCTTGATGCCTCGCCCATGAAAATTGTGCTGCCTGAATCCGGAACACCTTTAGTCGTTGGACGCGACATCATAACGGGTGAAGGATTCCAATTTGAATTGCAAGAATAGCGTGCAGCGCTCCTTTTCCATTTGTTCAATACAGGTCATGGGTCAAGCAAGATAGAAGCTAGGCAGCTGCGCTGTTGATCGTCATCTACTAACAAAGGAGATGAGCCATGAACACTGTTGAAAAAATCAAGTTATGGGCGCAAGTACTTCGTTGGCGGCTAAACTGGAACAGATTCAATATCCACTATCCTTCGCCGGTAAAAGAGAACTCCAAATTCATGACGGCGTGGGAGGCGGCAGGGCTCATCCCGGACAATGCCGTAATGGGAATTTCAGGCATTGGCGGTAATCAGCGCCCTGCCCTCTTATATAGAGCTATCCGCGATCACTTCCTAAAGGCAAGGCATCCCGCCAATCTGACTGTCGTCGGTATCGGCGGACAAGGCGGCCGCGGCCTAGTTCCCGGAACCGTGGAAGAGCTCGCTGTGGATGGGTTAAACACGCGCATGATTGTTTCCCATACAGAAATGTTCAAGAGACAATTGCAACTTGCCCAAGAAGGGAAGCTGGAATTGCAATGCAGTCTCTTAGGTTCTGTTACACACATTTTTCGTGCCCAAGCCGAAGAAGGCGTCAATTACATCATCCGTGAGCATACCGGGAAAGGAACCTTTATCGATCCACGCGTCGGCACAGGCACACCTGTTGCAGGAACCGGTACCGATCAATGGGTCGAGGTGCTGGAAGACGGACGATTTAAATATTCGCTGCCCTATATAGACACCGCCCTTTTCTCCGCTGCCGCAGCAGATCGCAAAGGCAATATTTACTTTAAAACCGGGTCCGTCATCTGTGAGGCTTTTTCCATTGCAAAAGCAGCCAAACGCAACGGAGGCCGCTGCATTGTGAATGTGGGGATGATCGTCGAAGAGGGATTCGACGAAGAATTTCTCCCCAAAGAATATGTGGATGCTGTTGTCTATTGGCCCGGTACCGAACAAACAACTACCATCAAACAAAAACACTACTGGGATTTTCTTACCCCCTTCAGTACAACCCCTATTGATAAGGGGCTCGAAAAACTGAGGATGATCAATAAAATTTTAAAGATTACGCCAGAACGATTTGCCATTGATGACGCCCTCGCCCGACTGGCAACCCACATATTCGCGTTGAATGCGCGCAAAGGGGATCATGTGGATATCGGATTCGGTCTTCCCGAAGAGGTGGCACGCCTGCTGTATGAAAGCGGCGTCATGAACGATCTATACATGATTAACGAAAGCGGCGTCTTTGGCGGTGTGTCTGCGCCCGGTATCTTTTTCGGAGCCGCCGTAAATCCAAATGAAATCGTGACGACCAGCGTCGCTTTTGACCGCATTTATGAACGGCTCGACTGGGTCATTTTGGGCGCGTTACAGGTAGACAATCAAGGCAATGTGAACGTCTCTAAACGGGGAGAAGGTGCTAAAAATCACGTAGGTTCCGGCGGCTTCATCGATCTCATTACCTCATCTAAATCCATCCTCTTTTGCTGTAACTGGGGAGAAGATGCGGTTGTCGAAATCCGTGATAATAAAATCAACATTATTGAAGCGGGCAGACCAAAGTTTATTGAAAAAGTGGATGAAATCACCTTCAACGGATCCGTGGCACTGGAACAGGGAAAACAGGTCTTTTATGCTACCCCTGTGGGCGCTTTCCGCCTCACTGCCAGAGGCATGGAACTGACCCATGTTATGCCCGGAATTGATATACAAAAGGATATCTTCGACTTCTGTCCCATGAAAATATTCCTGCCCGAAGAAGGAGACCCCATACTCGTCGGCGACGATGTGGTGAGCGGCAAAAACTTCCGCTTTGCCCTTCAGGAGACGGCAGAATAAGCTTCCCATACACAAGCTGCTAAGCACATTGAATTATCTGCCTGTTTTTTGCTACACTTTCCGAGATGGATTCTTTGCCCGGGTGGTGGAATTGGCAGACACGCTAGACTAAGGATCTAGTCCTGGAAACAGGGTGCGAGTTCAAGTCTCGCCTCGGGCACCATCTTCCCACCTACTATCTCCCGCAGTTCCAAGGGAATCAGCTAAAATCAAGCAGAAAATAGTTCTTTTTTCCCGTTCTCACGACCATCATATCACCGGACAACAGACAGCTTGACGTCAATTTTTGATCTTCCCCATCTATGCGAGAATTATTGATATAAAGACCGCCGGAACGGATCAGACGCCGCCCTTCCCCTTTACTCTTAAATACTTGCGCTTCAACCAGCGCATCTAAAAGTAAAGGTTCTGTATTCAACACCTTAGCTGATAACTGAGCGCTAGGCACTTCACTGAATACGTCTTTAAGCGTGGCAGCATCCAACCGGCTGATATCTCCGCCAAACATAGCGTTGGATGCGTGTTTCGCGTTTTCCAGTGCAGTATCGCCGTGAACCAGCTTTGTCACTTCTTCCGCCAGCTTTTTCTGTGCAGCTCGTTCCTGTGGTTTCTCTATGACTGCATTCTCAAGAGCGTGCACTTCTTCCTCTTCGAGAAAGGAAAAGAATCGAAGATAGCGCCCCACGTCTGAATCAGACTGATTCAGCCAGAATTGATAAAAGCGATAGGGAGAAGTACGGTTTGCGTCCAGCCAGATATTGCCCCCCTCCGATTTCCCAAATTTTGAGCCGTCCGACTTGGTTACCAAAGGAAAGGTCAACCCATACGTTTCTGCATTGGCCAAACGTCTGCTGAGATCCATTCCGGACACAATATTTCCCCATTGATCGGAACCGCCTAATTGAAGACGACAGCCATAATGTTTGTTCAGATAGAGGAAATCATAGGATTGCAGCAAAATATAAGAGAATTCAGTGTAGGAAATTCCGCGCCCCTCTTCGTCCAGACGCACACGTACCGTTTCGCGGTTCAGCATCATATTTACAGAAAAAAACTTGCCTACATCACGCAAGAAATCCAAAAGCTTCACTTCCCCGAGCCAGTCGCCGTTATTGAGCAGTTTCGCCGCATGAGGCCCGTCAAAATCAAGGAAGCGTTCCAGTGGCT
>JAAYJI010000337.1 GCA_012523015.1 Candidatus Hydrogenedentota bacterium | reverse complement strand
GTGATAGGGCGCTTCTTGCAGACCAGCCACACAGAAGAGGATAAGGCGGCAGAATTCATCCCGCGCATCCGGTTTCCCATCTCGGTTTGAATAGGCCAACTGCCGTCCACAATAAACCCTGCCCTAATAATGGCGGAAACAAGGGTCTCCCAAGCATTGGGATGTTTATGGGCAAAGACGATGACAAGGCGTCCGTCATCCTGAAGACTCTTCTCGCAAGCGATGAAGGCTCGCGCCATCCCGTCTTCGTAGCTTTGCTTAGACGCGCGCCCATCTCCGCCATGACGGCTGGCATCATCGATCAGTTCACCGTCCTTCTCTTCATGATCCCATTTCGGAGAGGCATCTGCTTTCAGCCATCCTTCCCCTTCTAAAGGCGTATCGTGGATGAGCCGTTTGATCCAGACATAGAAGAAGTCCATGCAATCGGAGAAGGGGATTGCATCGTAATAGGGCGGGTCAGTGACAATGGCATCTAGGCGGACATCGCCTGCCTGCGTTGCGGAGCGGCGCACGATGGTCACCTCCGAAGCAGTCTTAAACGCTTCCAAAGCCGTTTCGATATAACGCACGATCCAGCCGAGCTGTGCAGAGATGGAGCCGCCAACTTCGTTTGTAGTTGCAAGCTCCGCCACATCCCACATTATGGGCAGGGCAAAGCGTGCAAAGGTATGGCCGATCTTTTCTCCTGAGTTATGCCATGTACAAACGGTCGAACTATAGTCGGCTGTCTTGTCGAAGAGAATGACTAAAAAGGCTGCCACTGCCTCACGCCATTCCGGCGGGAGGCCGGCTTCGGTCGAGGCCGCGACGCGGCGTACTGCTTTAACCAGCGTTCCCAACGCCAGCAATTGTCGAGCCGCGAACAAATCTTTCCATTGGGTAAAGCCATACTTGGGGAGCCTCATGCCAAGGGCGTCTTCGGCGGGCATCGGTTCATCAGGCAGCCCGAAGGGGACATCGGCGAAGACTTTTTCAAATTCGGCTTTCGCCTTGGCCGCGCTGTCCAACTCATGTTGAGTTGGAAGACGATATTCCTTGCTGCCTTGACCTTCCGTCACAACGGCCGTTGCTAAGGTGCCCAATAGTTTTGCTTTGCCTGCCGTCCGCAGATCTTCCATCGTCATGATGGTTTCGCAGCAGGGGCACCGGGTTCCGGCTCTTGACATCGTGCCTGCGCCCAGGCGCTTGTCGTGCTCGCGTTTCTGAGCACCGTTGCCTCCTTGGACAGGGACATTGTTTTGGACGCCAAAGGAGACACCGCTCCCATCAGCCTTCGGCTTCATCGTGAGCAGGATACGTTTCCGAGCCGTCTTACACAGCCAGCGTGTCTTCAGCAGCGGCACGATGGCGCGGCAGTTCTTGCACTTCACCGTCCGCGCCCCGAGGTAGGCGACAGTTTGCTTGAGCACCCAGCGCGGGTTCTTCTTGTCGGCGAGGTATTCTTCTGAGAAGTCTGCATTCAGTGCGTCTATGTCCGGTGTGCCGTCGTCCTTGAGGGGAACCAGGCGTATTGCCGGTTTCTCATAAGGCTCCGAATGCTTGAGATCGAGCGGCTCGAAATCGGCGTAGGTGGGATAGAAGGGCGCCAATTCTTTGCGCGTCTCGTTCAGCACCCGCCGTCCCCAGGCGCGCACCTGCCAGGCAAGATCGGCCTCAGGCGTGAGGCCGCTGTCTTGCTTGTGGCTCTCAAAGAGATCGTCCATCGCCTCCTTTTGCTGTTTCTTCGTCCGTTTGGTGTGACCGACCAGCTGGGGGTGCGCCTTATAGAAATCTTCCATGAACGCTTCATCTTCCAGGATGAAGTCGGGCAGGGGGAGGGTCTTGCCCGCAAGTTTTTGCGGATACTCAAGCGTACATTTGAGGATGAACCAGGCGACCGGATTGATATCAGCCGCCGTGGTCTCACAGCCCAGGCGCATGGCCTCCAGGGGGATCGCGCCGCCGCCGGAGAAGGGATCAAGCACGCGCGGCGCACGACCGCCGTAAGCCTTCTTGATTTCTTCGCGGAACCAAGCCAATTCCTTCTCGCGGTGCTCCACCAGGGAACGGTGCGCATTGATGACCTTCTGCCCGCCGGACTTGGGTTCGGTGCCGATCCAATGGAGGATGCCGCCGTCGACTTCTTCTTTCACCCGTTCGACAATGCGGCCGTTAGGCATGGTTTTGCGCTCGATCTTTTCGACGACCTTGCCGCCGATCCGCTCGCAGAGCTTGCGCCGCTCCTCGGCTGTGCCGGGGTCCGGCAACAGCGTCGCCAACAACGCAGCCCGGCACGCCGCCAAGGGCCGCCGCGCCGGCCAGATATGCAGCGTCGAGATGTGGCCATGCCGGACATTCTTCTCATGTACCGATGTTAAAGAAGTCTGCTTCAGCGGAAACGCACGTTCAATGAGTTTAGGTTTATCGGTCATAACGATTGCTTCTCTTTCAGTGTTCGTAACATAAGATCTCCAACAATGCCCATTACCTGAGTCGCACGGCGTGCTTTCTCCGGCGTGACTGTTGGCAGCCAAGGGCTGCCGTTCCCACTGCCTTGCCTGTTGCGTAAGGTATTGACAGCACATGCGCCTTCAAAAAGAGCACGCTGAAATCGATGCTCAGGCGGGTCACCGTTGACCGCCTTGTCTGCCGATGTCTTGAGTTCGAGGGCAACAAAAGCCTGACTAAGTAATATAGGAAAGTTATGTGGAGGATTATTGGTATTGCCGCACACGAAAAGCACATGGGCTGCCACTGCCTCCAGTAAATCCTTGCCGGTTCCAGCAACAATTGCGGCGTCCGCTGCGCCTTTCTGAGCGCGTCGTACGTAGGACGCCAAGGTATCAGTAACTTCTGTTCCCGAAAGTATATCCAGTGCCGCAGTACGAATCTCTCCTTCAGGCGTTAAGAGGAAGCCTTTCGATAATAGGGCGTCTCGTAAGCAGATAATAGCTTCCTCGCCAACATAGTTCGGGGCTCCGGGTTGAAATCCTCCACAACTACGGATCAGCGTTACCATCTGTTCCACAAACTCACGGCTATACTCAGAGGCATGCTCGATGACCCAAGTCAGCACAGACCGAACACGCTTCGCTTTCCCAACCCTTTGTCCCTGAGACTTCTGATCGCCTTGCGCCAAAGTGCATTTATCAATACAGAGCTGAATGTCTGCCTGATTTGGATCACGTCTCTCCGTCTGAGTGTCATCGACCATTCGAGGGATGGCAAAAGCCGCAATAGCGTTGTTGAGAGATGGTTGCTGCTTCATGACTGTACCCTCGCGGTATTCAAGAATCGTTGACCCGTTACTGCCGCCGGACACTGAGGGCCCAGCTCATGGATGAATGTTGATGTTATTGTCTCCAACATCCCGCCGGAATATTTACCCTTTTTAATCAGCATTTTGCGAGCTGTTTTCAACGGTAGTCTTGTCACAGACGAAAGGATAAGGGTCTGCCGTGCGCGGGTAATGGCCACGTAGAATAGGCGCCTTTGTTCCTCAATTTTCGCATCTTCCTCAGGACTTGGAGCGGTCGTGTCAATGTTCGAGATCAGATCTTGAAGTCCTTTATTCCACAGCATAAGCAAAGCTCCGTATTGGTCATTCCTGATCACCATCAGATTTTTCCGATCTCCATGATTTGCGCGTGCCCAATCTTGACACCGCTCGTTTCGACTGTGGCGTGAATTGTCCGATCCACGGTCTGCGTTCTGCTGAATAGACGCACGAGCAGCGTTCCAAAGGGATCTTGAATTCGCACGAGCTGCGGCGTTGAAGTACCGCAGTGATAGACAACGTAGAGCCAGTAGTCTTCGCGAAGATTACAAGCGCGCGCCCATTCGTTTTCTGTAATCTGGATTTCGCCCGTGCCGCTGCAACCCTTCACTTCGATACACCGTTGCTGATCACCGTGTCGGATGCTCAGCAGATCGAAGCCGGGATGTTGGGGCAGGCCTGCCGCCCTGGCGAGGCTGGGCGTATGGACAAATTTCACTTTTGCGCCTTCCGCTTCCTCGAAAGCCTTTGCGATGTCCATGGCGATCTGTTCGACATTGGCATCGCGCCATTCGATTTCTGCGGGATCGGTAGCCGGCACCACAAGGGCATGGGCGATAAAGTCCACATCGCCGGGCACCAGCAGTTCCGGCTCTCTTCGGATAATGCTGATGGCGCGCTCGCGGCGGCTGCTCAGTTCCCGTTGTTGGGTCTTGATGTATGTGAGTCTGGCGGCGGCCTTCTTGTCGCCCTCCCGTTCTTTCTGCCTCAACATGATTCGCGCTTTGGCAAGTTCTGCCTCCTCAAAGTCATATCCGCGTTTGAGAAAGGACTCTCGCTCAGGCAGTGAAGCCATGCGACGTTCCCGGCATTCCACGGCAAGGGTGCGACGCACATGTTCGGTGAGATACGCGCGTGCTTGATCGCTTTGGCGTTGTGCTTCCACGGCAAGCCGCTGGGGTTGCGGCGGCAGTCCTTGTCCGCCGCGAAGCAGCAGGAGGTGTTCGACGGGGCAGGGGCTGATTTCGGCGCTCTCCGTTTGTTTG
>JAAYJI010000336.1 GCA_012523015.1 Candidatus Hydrogenedentota bacterium | reverse complement strand
ATTGTGGATGCGGATATTGACGAAGCAAGATAAGACGGTACCATTGACGGCAAAGAGCACCCGGGGCTGAAGAATACAAAAGGACATATTGGATTCTTAGGTCATGGCGATATCGTTTATTTCCGCAACATGCTTGTGAAAGAGTTGGGTATATAATGATTCGGGGTGTGCGTGAAAGACGTGCTACGCCCTCTGAGAAACAATGCAGATTCGGAGGCAGCGCCTGACAGCCTTTGCGTGCTGCCTCCTTAAAAATAATGTTTCCACCCTGCGGTGATCGCAACACCGTTAAAGTCATATGCGCGGTGGAATGAAAAATTATATCCGCCGTTCAGCACAAACACGTTGCGCTCGTTGATAGGTATGTCTGCGCCAATATTCAGATTGAGTGTGGTGACCCACCAGTTTTCCCTTTGTTGAAAATTTAAAAACTTGGGCAGCGGCGAGAGTTGTGCTTTGGCTTTCACTTTATAGCCGGCATAATTTTGTGTTAACCGAAAGCCAAAGAATGGTTTTGTGTGGCGCAGGTGATCGCGGATCCCCTTGTACCTTCGAGGCTCCGGTATTCCCCAGGGAAAGCCATCAATGCATAAGCCGAGATAAGCGGAAGAACGAAATATTTCGAAATCCGTGCGTAGCGGCAAGAGCAGTAAGGAACGATCATTGGCCTTTGTGCGAACGGTGCCGCCGGAATATCCAAAGTGAAGATAGAGCGCCCAGTTGGGAGACAATACACGGCCCACAGCAAAATCGGGAACCCAAAGCAAATGATCATCTCGCAAGGAAGAGACGGTGCGCACATTGTCGGATCCGGGCGCGAGGAGGCGCATGCCGGGATTAAAATATTTTCGGATTAAGCGCTCACTTTCCAGTTTCGGATAGACATTGATCACCGCAGGAAGGATGAACCAATTGGGCTCCCACGGATCATTATTCTTTTCAGTTAAAGCAATTGGGGGGCTTTCGATAGGGTCACACAAAGCCAAAGGGTGTTCTGCAGATTGGGCGTGAGCTTCCTCTTCCACAGCACCGCTCCACGCTCCTCGATTGACTGCAAGGAGACAAAGAAGCAAGGTCAACGGAAATACCACTAAAAGGCTATATAAAAAAGAGCTTGAGAATAGTGATTGCCCGGTATACTGAAACTGGGAACCCTGTACAGGCATGGTTATAGAAAATTCCATTCATCATTGGATAGCATGTGTTTTTTAAAAGGGAATTACAGCGCACTTATACCGTCATCTCTTTTGTTCGCAAAGGTTTTATCGGTCTTGAAGAAAAACAAAATTCAATCCGAAGCACTTATCAGGTAAACCTTCGATTAAAAGCAAGACGGGGAGCGCATCCTATATAACCAATTCATAGGGATGAATACAACTTAGTTACCGGAAATCGCCTCAATTTGTAATGTTTGACAATAAGAATATATGATTATTGGGGTGGCATGGATTAGTTTCATTTCAAAATTTGTTGTATCTTAGGTGTAGGAAAAATTGAATAAAAAGGGGCTGTTGCAGTCTAGTAGTATGTAGTAACTTGCATGGAAATGAGTTGAAAAGACAAAGGAAGCAGAAAATGAACCATCGTTTTGTATTTTTGGTAACTATGATTGTCGCCGGCGGTATGGTCTTGTCCTTAAGCGGATGTCAGACCCATGGCGAAGCGGCCGGTTTGGGCGCGGGACTCGGCGCATTGGCCGGCGGTATTATCGGTCATCAAAGCGGACATGCCATTGAAGGGGCGCTTATAGGCGCGGCTGTGGGCGGGATGACCGGTCTCATTGTTCATGATGTTAAAGCCCGCAAAGAACAGAGCCGCGAGCAAACGATGGCTGCCTATAGTTACGCACCATCCCAAGGGGAGATGCTGACGCTGGAACGCAGCGAAATACTT
>JAAYJI010000335.1 GCA_012523015.1 Candidatus Hydrogenedentota bacterium | reverse complement strand
TTACAACGGTAGGGCAATGCGAATGGGCTGATTATCCAACAAAGGTATTGGAAAAGCATTGGCCTGATGTGCCGAGATGGAGGGATGTAAGGGATGTTACAGCAAAGTCTATTCGAGACAAGAGAACCAAAGAAATTACACTCTTATCAAGGGGGTTCCCTTGTCAGCCTCACAGCCTTGCAGGAAAGCGTAAGGCGTCTACTGACGAACGTGATTTGTGGGGCGAATTTGCACGAATCATTTGCGAAGTTAGACCAAGATGGGTGCTGGGTGAAAATGTTCCAGGGTTACTCACAAGTGAGGATGGACGGTTCTTTGGAAGAATTCTCAATGACTTGGCCGAACTGGGGTACAATGTCGGATGGTGTTGTTTTCCAGCATACACGGTTGGGGCAGTATTTTCCCGGGCCAGGGTATTCATTATTGCCAGCACCTATAGCAACGGACTACAAGGGGACATACAAAAATTATTCAAAACTGATAAATCACATACAATCCAAAGACCACCAAGTGAGAATATCAGAGCTGCTATTAGCTTGCGGAACGGAAAAATCCCAAATACCAACGGAATACGAAACACTTATGGGGTTCCCAATTGGATGGACAGAATTAAATGTTTAGGAAACGCTGTTGTACCACAACAGGTATATCCAATCCTGAAGGCAATAGCAGAGATAGAAAGGGGCGGTTAGTATGTGGTATTCAAATCCATTCATAATGCGGGTACCCCCAGGGCAAGACAGGGAGCCAGGTCCGGTATACACCCGAAAAATGACGCCTGAAGAACGGGAAAAATACGGGGAGATAAAAGAGGATCGGAGCCGGTGGACGGATGGGATTCGGTATATGCGGCGGAAAGGGCGGTGAATGAAATGCACGAAGGATATTTTGAAGAACAAAAGAAAGAGATTGAGCAGGTTGACAGCGTGGAGTTAGCAGACATTATTATGTATAATTTGCGGCGGCATAAAGGCTACACGCTGGACGACATAGCAAGGCTAACAAAATTTAAATCTGCTGCCATAGATCGCAAGGCGTTACATAGCACAACAATTATGAGGCATGTTGATAGAATGAGGGAAATTAAGGGAGAAGTAGTTTTAAGCCGTATGACGTTGAAACGGCTATACGAACAGGAAATGAAAACGCCGGAAGAAATAGCGGAAATATTATCGATAGGTCAAAGAACGGTTTACAGAAAATTAAAAGAATACAAAATGTTAAAGCCAAGAGATAGGGATAACGCAGGGCGATTTGTTCCATTTGCCAAAAAAGGCGTGTAGTGGCAAGTGGAAGTTATAAGCGGGTTTGGTAGATTTTGAACATGGGAGAGTGAAAAAATGGGCGCAAAAAAAGATGAAACAAAGTGCTTTGCAGCACGGAGCAGAAACTGTGAGGCGTTAGAATTGAAGATGAGCCAGTGTCCGGGATATGAAAAATGCGCATTTTACAAATCACGGCTTGAAAATAATAAGGCAAGGCGGAAAGCACGAGAACGGATAAAAAAGTTGCCAGAAGAAATCCAGATGCGCATATCAGACAAATATCAAAAAGTATAAAAAGCGTAAGCCCTGATTTGATTCAGGGCTTACGCTTAGATTGTTTTTAATACCGAACTTCCTCACTTTCTGCCCTTGCGGGCTTTGTTTATTATACTAATATTTTGTCTATGCCTTCTTTTATCTTTTCAGCAAGACCTATGGATTTTATATCCATTTCCCGTAAGGTTTCATTTGCTGTCCTTTGTGCGTCCTGCTTCGCTAAAACGGCAGCCAATTCTTTTATTGCTTTTTCGTTAAAAAGATTATCAAACATTTCATATCCTTCCTTTCTCCCCGGATATGCCGCCGGGGCCGGCTTGTGCGTGAATTATGCTTCAATAATTCGCTTTAATGCCCACTCCGCATTTTCATTAAGTAATCGTTGCCATGCCATATTTGATGGTGCCCACCTAAAACCATTTGATTTTAGGGTTTCCCGTGTCTTTTCGTCCGGCTTGCCGTCAAACATGAGCTGCAGCCGCATATCTTCTTTGT
>JAAYJI010000334.1 GCA_012523015.1 Candidatus Hydrogenedentota bacterium | reverse complement strand
GGCATCTGCCGCGCTCGACCTGGTTAAGACGGCTGACGTTACAGAATTCACGCAAGTAGGCGATACGATTGTCTACACAGTGACGGTAATCAATACAGGTTCCGTGACGCTGAGTGATGTGCGTGTTCAGGATCCGTTGACAGGCCTTGATGAAATGGTAGGCACGCTTACTGTTGGTGAATCCAAGGAATTCTCCGGCGAATATATCGTCACGCAAGATGACTATGACGCGGGCAGTGTCCTTAACGTGGCGTTTGCCTCAGCGACGAGTCCCGAAGGCGATGAATTGGCAACGGATGACACCGTGACGGTTACAGCCGCCGACGATGGTTGCCGCAGCGGCTTCAATTTCTGGGATACAGCGGGTGTTTTCGTTGGAATACTCTCGCTCATAGCCTTGGTTGTGGTGTCCATCTTTCTTGGCACCGGTGGCGGACTGCCTATGAAATAAAAGCTAAAGGCTGCTAATTATTATGACCGGTCGTTACGTAAGCGTAGCGACCGGCCTTTTCATTAACAGGTGCAACAGCGTATAAAAAGCGTAGGCGGTGGTAGGTGGTACGCATTCATGCTACTGTACCGATGGAGGGGATGATATTGCTTAGTGTTTTATCGGTCAATCCTTCCACATGTCATTGATTGCTTTAATTGTATTTTCGACGAGCAAGGCCCCTCCTTCAGGGCCTACTTTATTGTCTGTGATTAACGTACTATAGGCACCGCCGGACAAGGCTCCTTCAGTGGGCAGATAGGCACCGCGGTCATTGGCCAACTGAACAATAAAAGTTTGCGCTGCCAGGCTGCGCGCTTTTATTTGCAGCCCATAATCCAGATAAAGTTCAAAGGGGTTGGTTGCCAGTGCGATATCGCCGAGTCGCATAACATGAAAGTCCATGGTAAAGGTTGGTGAATCCCCTTGTGTATCATAGCGATTCGATACCGTCCGTGCCCGTCGCAGCAACGCGGCCTGCGGGGAGGCGGGGTCTATGCTTTTTCCGGTATCCATTTTTTCTATTTGGGCCCGAGCCGCCGCCGCTTCTTCTTCCGTTACTTTTCGTGCGGGCAATTCCAGCGGCGCTGCGTGATGCTCCAAATGAGCTGTCCAGCTCACTTCAGTCTGTGCTGTTTCCATGGCATAGCGGACGCCATTAACAATGCGCTGCGCCATTTCGTTCATGCCCGGCTCACTGCGCATATCCGGTTCATTTCGTCCGCGCCGTACAAGATCACGAGGTGATTGGTCGCCGGCGGCGCTTACTAAGGGAAGCACACCGAGATCAGCGGCGAATTCTTCACGCAGCCGGCTGCGTACAGGTCCCCAAAAGTCAGGCGACACATAGAGTTGTCCTTCAACGACTTGAGAGGGGCACGCAATATTGATAACAATGCCGGTTAATTCTTTTGCTTGATTCCAAGTAAACAAAAGCTCTAATGCATGGTCATGACCGGCGTAGGGGCGGAGCCAATCTTCTCGGTCTGTCTTGCCATACATGACCATGGATCCATCGGCATAGACCATAATGCGGTTAAATCCAACGGCGGCATGACCTACCGCCCGGCTGATGCCGCTTGGTTGACGCTTTTCCCATGCATCAACAATAAGCGCGGATACCTGGTCAATAAAAAATTCACAATATTCTTCGGGATGGATGATTCCCGGG
>JAAYJI010000333.1 GCA_012523015.1 Candidatus Hydrogenedentota bacterium | reverse complement strand
TGAAAAGACAGGTCAACCCGAACAAGCGGCAGAACAGCGTTTGTTGGCGTGGCAAGTAGACAGCAGCCGTGGTTCCCAAGTTTTTGATGGGTTGTATCTGTATTGGCAATCCCGCGATGCCTGGTATTGGCCCTTACTGTTTGCGCAGCCTTTGTTGAATACGGCTGCACTCAATGAATTGAAGGAGTGCGCCTTATGGGAATTGCGCCAATACGATTTTTCCCGGACGTCGACTTCCGATATTGCCGAGGATGATGGCTACGGTCGTTTTATTGCGCAGCTGCGCGCCGGCGGAGCGGCAATAACACGGCACCGCCTTAGCGAAGGGGCAGACGCTTTTGAGGCAGCGCTCGAAGTGATTCCGGAGACTGAATTAACAGTTTCCGCGTCGACGGATTACGGTCTTGCTCTTTTCCTGTTGGAAATACCTTCGGGCAACAGCGAATCCGAGGGCGGCGGTTCCTCGGCGATGGAGGATGAATGGACATTGCAAGCTCGCCTGCGCGCCATTCAAGATGCGGGCTTTGCCTTAGCAGAATCAGGGTTGGACAGGTATCCAGAATCTCTGGGGAACCACTACCGCCTGGCTGTGGCACGGATGTATCGCAGCCGTGCACAGCCCCGCGAGGCTGTCCATTGGCTTGAGGGACAAGCGCTGCAGACGGCGTTGTCTTCGGAATCACGCTTGAACGCAGTGACCCTATTGACTGAAATTTACAGCCAAGATTTGAATATGCCCCAAGAGAGCGCCCGTATTTATCTCGCCTGTGTGGATCTGGAAGATAATCCTGAATATAGCTTTCAAGCTGCCTTTCAGTATTACCAAATGAATTCCTATTATGAATCAGATGCCTTGTTGACAGCCCTGCTGTCGAAAGATGAAGCCTATTTGGGAGAACGACACGCCGATATTTTGTACCTTGCCGGACTTAGCCGTTTTCGTTTGGGGAATGTATCCGGGGCAGAAACCGCCCTGAATACGTTAGTCCGATCCTATCCAAAACATAAACTGGCGCCGGAGGCCCTGTTGCTATTGGCGCAACAAGCTTCCGTATCCCATCAAGGTCGGAAAATGTTTGAACTTCTTGAACGGATCGAGTCAGAATATAGTGATACAGCGGCGGCACGGAGCGCGGCGTTTTACTTGGAGACACTACGGAGTTATGAGTAAGCGGGCTGTTCTGTTTAGGATTGTCCTGCTGTTCCGGTCAAGAATCAAAGGAGATCAAGTCATGAACATACGCCTTGAAACAATGTTAATGTGGGTCATTTTATTGTTTATGCTGTTCAATTCTTACCCTTCGGCAGCAGACGCGGTTGCGCTGCACATTGGTCAACATACCCAAAACAGTCAATTCCCCTTGCACGGCATAGATACTTCAGAAGAAGGTTTTAGGCTCGTCATTGATCGGCACACTACTTCATCCGTCTTTCCGTCGAAATCAAGGAAGGGCGAAAATTTGGCGCAATTACCGGATATCGTTCCGGTTTATGCGGGTTTTTATGACAATGACTTGGCTGATTATGTAGACAAAGATCTGCTTGAACCTTTGGATTCTTTTTTCACGGACCTAGGTTTAGATCCTAAAGCTATCATTCCCAAGACCTTATTGCCCGCAGTGACTTACAAAGGCCATATTTGGGCGCTGCCTCATCGTATGAATTGTTTTGTAATGTCTTACGCAGAACAAGTAGCTGCCCGCTTAGGCATTTCTCGTGATGTGGATTCTCTAAAGACGGCCATGGATATTGTTGAACGGGTTTCCAAGGAAGCCTTTCCGGACAGTCAAGAATGGAGCATATACGCCGATATATCCGATGACTGGCAAGTGGCATTCTGTCTTTGGATTAGCCGGGCGTTATCCTCAGATGGAACAACGGTAGCAAC
>JAAYJI010000332.1 GCA_012523015.1 Candidatus Hydrogenedentota bacterium | reverse complement strand
ATTTTGTCGTGCCACCGCCCACCCGCTCGTTGTTCTGATTTTTCTTCTTCCAATTTCCGATCCTGTCGCGGCGCTCCCGGCCGCCATGCACCCTGTACCGCCAATGAAAAAGGCGCGGGAATGCTCCCGCGCCTGTGTGCCTGGGATTGCTCCCAGCGATCGTCTAATACGTGTAGTCGCTGCCGCCGATGAATTCGCGCAGCAAGGAAGTTTTCGGCACCGCGCTGTCATCCGAGACTGGGGTCAGGTCTTTCAGCGTCTCGTAGACGCGTTTGGCACGGACATAGGCATCCTGCCGCTTGGCTTCATCCTTGAATTTTTCCATCGCCGTTGGGAAATATTTGAACAGAAGGTCCTTTAGAATCGGCAGTTCATAGGGCATGGCGCTGTTGACCAGATTATCCACTGTGCCGATAAACGGGATGATGTTGCGCAATTCGCTGCGCCGCACATAGTGCCAATGCGTCAAGGTCTGTTCTGGTTGGAGATTCCGGTGCCAGCTATCGCGGATCATTCGCCGCAATAGACGGTTATCCGCCCAACGCATGAATAGCCCTTCGCGATTGCGCACCTGTCCCAGCGTTTCAATATAGAGCTTGAACTTCTTCTCGTCAGGGGTGCTTTGGGTCATCTCACCGAACAAACCGTGCAGTGAATCAATCAGCAGAATCTGGTTCTTTCCCAGCTCCATGTCGTAGACGCCCAACTTGCGCGTGCCAGTCTTGAAGTCGTAATGGGGCGTTTTGATTCGTTTGCCGGCCAGCAGCTCAGAAACGTGCTGGTCGATCAATTTCAGATCCAGCGCGTGCGGCGTCTCGTAATCGTAGTCGCCAAATTCATCCTTGGGATGGTGATCAAGATCAAAGAAGTAGTGGTCGATATTCAGCGCCAGAAATTCATTACCGGCTTCGGCCAGCTTCTCACTAACTTTGATCGTGGTGGTGGTCTTGCTGGATGAGCTGGGACCGGCAATGAAGAAGACCCGTACTTCCGGCAGATGTTCGATAAACTTCTCAGCACCTGCAGCCACTTCCTTATCGTAGCGGTTTTCGCAGGCCGCAATCAGCTCCGGGAGTGTTCCTGAGGCAATGATCTCGTTCAGGCCATCGACGGTATCGCAACCATGATCCATGTTCCAGCGCAGCACTTCATAGATCTTCTTGTAGGGGATGTTGTCTGTGGCCTCAAATTGGTAGGCTCGCTGTGTGCGCTCCATCTGCCGGTCATGACGATAGCGGATATAGGCCCGGGCCGTCTTGGCATGGCTTTCCATGATCAAGGTTTCTTCCACCAGATCTTGGATCTCTTCGACCGAAGGCGTGGACTGTTTGCCAAAATTCGCCAGCAACCGCTGTTCGACCAGTTGCGCGATCCGGTCCGCCTCGGAGCGATCAAATTCACTCACGGCGGCCGCTGCCTTAAAAATAGCAGTGCTAATCCGGTCGCGGTCATAGGCGACCACCGTACCGTCACGTTTGACAATCTGCTTAATGGTGCTGTTCATAGTTCCTCCTGCCGGGCCCCTCAGGCCCTTGTGGGTTGTGTTTTCGGGTTGCAATGTTTTCTCAATCGTTGTCTAAAAAGCCTTCTAGTTTCCGAATGCGAGTGGGGTGACGCATCTTACGCAGAGCCTTGGCCTCGATTTGGCGAATGCGTTCGCGCGTCACCTGAAACTTCTTGCCCACCTCTTCCAAGGTACGCGAATACCCATCCGCGAGGCCGAAGCGCAGTGTCAAAACCTCTTGCTCACGATCCGTCAGGGTGCCCAGTACGTCTTGCAGACGTTCCTTGAGCAGGCTGTAGGCCGTCATTTCACTCGGGTCTTCTGCCGACTTGTCTTCGATGAAGTCACCAAAATGGGTATCTTCGCTATCCCCCACCGGGCTCTGTAACGAGAT
>JAAYJI010000331.1 GCA_012523015.1 Candidatus Hydrogenedentota bacterium | reverse complement strand
CCAGTTCCCACGTACTTTTGATACCAACGGTAGCTAATTTTCGTTTGAGTTTTTCGACATTGAGCGGGTCACGCGCTTTCTTCAGCAGGAAGCCCGCCGTGCCGCCTTCAGCGACAAAGGAGGATTCGGTTCCGGAGCTGATCAAGGACGCGGCTACACGGACAACAGCCATGCCGGGCTCAACAGAGGGCATGGGCACCTCTTCCACCTTAACGCTTCCGCCTTTGATCAATACCTGTTTCATATCGCTGTATCCAATTGTGTAAAAGCCGGCTTCTGTTGGTTGGCGTCAAAGAGAGACGCGGCCAAGGTTCTTTCTGCACTAAATGTATCAAATCAGCCCTAAGCAATACTATAGGCCTGCCTGTAGCAATAGCACGGCGCGCCCGCCATGACCTGCTTCGCGGGAAGCGGCAGCAAGTCATAGCGGTGGACATAGGCAGCGTCACGGTCACAACCCATTATTCAGGCAAAGGCTGCCCTTTGGTTTCCGGCGCAAGGGGCAACACCAGTATGCCGAGAATGAAAAAGGACGAAACGAAAAGCGCCGCCATTTGGATGCCGTAGGTTGCGCTTAACTGACCGAAGAAGAAAGGCGCGGCAGCAGCAAGATAACGCGACACATTGTAGGAAAATCCTGTTCCTGTGGCGCGCAGCCGTGTGGGGAAGAGTTCCGGGAAATAGATGGCATATCCTCCGAAAATGGTCAAGAGGCAAAAGCCCATCATGGGGAAAAGAATCATGGCGGTGAGAAAGGAGGTCGTGAAATGGAAGGTAGCGGGCACAGCGATGATACAGGAAATTAGGGATACCAAAAATGCGGGTTTCCTGCCAAAACGCTGCGCCATATAAGAATAAGCCATGACCCCGAAGAACCCGCCCATATTCTGCGCCATAATACACAAACTCATTTTGCGGTCCGTCGAGGCGACCAGTTCAGGGAGGTGATCCGGATTCAAGACGTCGCGGATGAGTTCCGCAGACCACGTGCCGATGCCCCAAAAACCGATGACTCCGACCATGCCCAAGATGAGTCCGACAAAGGTATTTCGCCGCAATTCAGGCGTGGAGAAGAGACCAAAGATACTGCCCAGCTGTCCCTTGCCTTGACCGGATTTCGCTTTCGCACGGCTCTCCTTCCATGCCTCCGGTTCTCGGACGAAAAAGAAAATGAAAAAGAGCAAGAGAATGGGTACGAGCCCGGTCATAAAGACCCAGCGCCATCCCAGATTCTCATTGGCGCCGATTGTGAAATAGATAAGACCGGCAAGTACATTGCCAATGGCGGGCGTGGCTTGAACAATACCCAGCGCCGCCGTTCGGGCATGGGCGGGGAAGGTCTCCGCCACCAAGGCAGCGCCTGCTGCAAATTCGCCGCCTATGCCTAAGCCGGTAAGAAAACGGAGCACGACAAATTGGAAGGGAGTTTGGGTCAGACCGCTGAGTCCTGTAAATACGGAGTAGAGGAGGATGGTGATCGCCATGGTCTTGGTACGGCCGAGGCGGTCGCCGATCATGCCGAAAAAGAGTCCGCCTGTAGCCCAGCCGATAATCATCCACATTTGCGCCATGCCCACCCACCAACGGACCAATCCTGCTTGGTCGTCATTGAGGGGGCTGATGCCTTTGAAGCCCAACAGCTCTATCATGGCGGGCTGTTTCGCTTGTACGTAGAGCCATTGATCCATGGTATCGAAGAGCCAACCGAAACACGCCACGGCAAGGACAAGATAATGATAGCCTGTCAGCCCCGAGGTCCAACGCTGATTGTGTGCATCTGCTTTAAGCATGATAAATCCTTTGTTCGAGGACAAGGGCAACAGGGGCAGTATTTTTTGAGTGCGCTGAAAGTTACTGCCTGTCCCCTACTTCCATCCACATTTATTGATACAAATCATTGTAGCATAAGAAAAAAATTCAATCCATTTCGAAAGGCGGCGCCGCGGCTTAGGTGAGTTTTGTCCGCAATTAATTTTCCGGCTTTTGTCATGAACATATTGACCTGCGGCGCCCCTATTTCGTAGGCTATCCTTTAATACTTCCATTTAAGAGTTTGAAAGGATCAACGCATGACACAACCAACTCGCCGACAATTTCTAATTACTTGTGCCGCAGGAATCAGTGTGGCACCTGCTTTATGGGCACAGACCTCTATCCCGAAATTTACCTTTGCCACCATCAGCGATTGCCATCTCGATGACGCTGCCAGTGCGGCCATACTTGAAAAGACTGTTCGTTGTATCAACGAAGACGAGCGCATTTCTTTTGCCGTAATCCTGGGCGATGTGGCGACAGCGGCGGAGACCGAAGAATTAGAGCTCGCTAAAAAAGCCTTGGATCAATTCACAAAAGCTTGGTATATCGTGCCGGGTAATCATGATGTCCGCCCGAAGGGAGATGATCCCATCGGATCTTATGGGACGATTTACGGCGCGCCCCGTTGGGTTCATGCCTATCAAGGCTGGGCGCTTATAGGCTTCAATTCTTGTGACGGCTCGAAAAGTGATGTCACTGTTGGAACGGAGGAACTGGATTGGCTGCGTAAACAAGCGGCTGCGCTGCAGCCTGATCAGCCTGTGGCGCTCTTTTGCCATCATCCCTTAAACCCCCATTCTGCACGGTACCGTATTGAGAACGCCGATGAGATCATCAACATTTTTGAGGGGCACACACTGCGCATTGCCGCTGCAGGTCACTGGCACGGCAACCAGGTGGAAACGCAAGGAGATATCCTTTTTACTACAACAGCGTGCTGCTCAACGACACGGAATAACTTCGACAACACAGCAGCGAAGGGCTATCGTCTTTTCCATATCAACGGCGATAAAGTAGACACAGAATTTGTGGAAGTACCCGTTGATGACAAAGAATCTGAGAGCTGAGTTTTGCGGAGTTGAGCAAGCGCGGTTTGCAGCCGGCATCGAATTATTTTGAAGGATTAGCATCATGGGACACCCTATTTATTGGTTGATTATCGTGGCAATACTCTGCGCTCCTGCAGCACTGTGTGAGTCGTCGGCCTATCGCGACCTATACGCCGATACGTGGGTGGCAACAGATGCTTTGGGCAGAACCATGCCCGGCATTGATGAAGCGGGCCCGGTCAAAGATGACCAACGACGTGTGGTCGGCATCTTTTATATTACATGGCACTCAGACAATCGCCATCACTTGAGAAGCCCGTATACGGCAGACGTCACGAAAATCTTGGAGCAGGATCCCGATGCCCGGCTGGATGGCGCCCATCCCTTGTGGACAGAAGGCGCTTATCATTGGGCGGAACCGGAGATGGGTTATTTCCTCAGCCGAGATGCCTATGTGGTTCGTAAAGATATGTCCATGCTTGCCGATGCTGGCGTAGATGTACTGATCATGGATGTGACCAACGCGGTACGGTATTGGGATGAATGGGAAGTTGTCTTCTCGACGATGGAGCAGATGAAAGCAGCCGGCAATAAGGTGCCTCAATTTTGTTTTTGGTCCTATAACGGGCCTTCCATCACGGTGGTTCAAGATTTGTATGAACGCATTTACGTGCCGGAGAAATATAAGGATCTTTGGTTCTATTGGGATGGGAAACCGCTGCTTCTTTACAACGGCACGCCTGCCATCGACGCCAACGGACAGGATATCCAACATCCCAATCCGAACTATGATGAACAAGCCAAGACCGATCCTAACCATCCCCACTACAACGATCCGGAGTATTGTGAAGCCTTTTACCAAGACTACACCCGCGCGGTGAAAACATTCTTTACCTTGCGCACCATGTGGTGGGGATATTACACCTGGGCGGGGAAACGCGCCGTAGGAACGGAGAATTACTGGAGCTTTGGGTACGACTTGGGCGATGAGCGGGTACGGTCTATGGCGCCCGACGATTTATTGTCTCTTCATGAAGGCGTGAGAGAGCAAGCCACAGTGACACCGGCGCAGCACTCCAGCACCATGATCGGCAAGTCGTGGTCGCGCGACACAGGAGAGCCGCCGCTCAACGACTATGATCTGCCCGTGCCCACCTACGTCCCATGGCTGGACAAAACGGTTGAAGGCGCGGAAGGCTACGGCATCTATTTTCAGGAACGTTGGGAAGAAGCGCTTCATGGAGACCCGCAGTTTTTATACATTAACGATTGGAATGAATGGAGCGCAGGCAAGTATCCCTTTGCCGACGGAGGAACCGGAAATTTCTTGGGACGGAAAAGTAATTTCTTTTTCGTGGATCAATTTAACGCTGAGTTCAACCGGGGCATCCAACCCATGAAGGGCGGATACACGGATAACTATTACATGCAAATGGCGCAGAATATCCGACGTTATAAGGGGGTGCGCCCCATTCCGCAAGCGCAAGGCTATGCGGCGATCAGCATTGACGGAAACTTTCAAGACTGGGACGCTGTTACACCCGAATACCGCGATACGGTGGGCGATACGGCACACCGTGACTACAAGGGCTATGGACAGCTTCATTACACGGATCAATCGGGCCGTAACGATATCATTACCGCCAAGGTGGCTGTAGACGAAGCATTCCTCTATTTTTATGTGGCGGCGAATGGGCCGTTGAGCCCACACACCGATCCCAATTGGATGCTCCTTCTCATTGATGCCGACCAACGCGCTCATACAGGTTGGTTCGGCTACGACTATTTGATTAACAAAAGCGTTGAGGATGAGAAGCACACAACGATTGCCCGATATACGCAAGAAGATAGGGGAGGGGCGTGGACTGTCGTAGATACGATTGCGTATAGATGCGGAGAAAAGGAATTGGAACTTGCCCTTCCCCGTTCATTGCTGGGGCTTACCGATACGCAGCTAAGCATTGATTTTCATTGGGCCGATAATCCGAAAGATTTAAAGGATCCTATTTCCCTATGTACCCACGGCGACAGCGCGCCAAACCGCCGCTTTAACTACCGCTACCTGTGGAAAGAATAAGGATGATTGGGGTAGGATGTCCTCTGCAATTCTGGTCTCATTTACAATTGTCTGAGTCTTCTTTCCACAACATCTATCAGTTGTGAATAATCCATAACAATCACTATTTGCAATTGGATTTCCTCGCATATAGGCATGCATATTCGGCCCATCAATTAAGCCCGCGGGATCGGTCAGGCCGTATGGCCGAAGGACACGAAGAATCGGGACATGTCGCCCACGGCAGACCTCAGTCCGCCCGTATCGTTGTGCGCAACACGGCAGGATGCGACGTCATGCACCGGCTCGCCTCGCACGATGCAAATACGATTGGACTGCCGAAGGGTCTGTACTGCAGGGGTGAGCGATCCGGTGTAACTTAACCGTCACGTCACAGCAAAGGCAATATTTCCTTGCGTAGGGTCAATCTTGAATCCGCCCTCGTTTTAAAAAGTTGATGCAAGAAAAGCCGGAATTCATGAAGAATAAGGGTTGTTGCTTTCTTTGTCCTCTTCTTCGGTGCCTGCCTTCTTGCAAAAAAAATGTATGCTGATAGAAATACTGTTATTTGCCGGGAGGCAGCACGATACCGTATAATGTCGGCATTATGAGACTATCTACTCGAGCACGATACGGTTTGCGCGCCATGATTGAATTGTCCCACGATCCTGAAGGGGCGGCGGGACATGTTATCGCCAAAAATCAGTGTCTTCCTGCCGCTTATCTGGAGCAAATCCTTGCCCGTCTGCGCCGTGCGAAGCTAGTGTCATCTGTCCGTGGGGCACGGGGCAAATTCATGTTAACGGGCGAGGCAAAATCCATCACCTTGGCGCAAATCTTAGAGGCCGTTGAAGGTCCCTTCTCCATTGCCGCTTGCGAAGATGTCGCCCATTGCCACGACAATCCTGATTCTTGTGTGATTCAGCGGGTCTATTCCGAGGCGAATCAGCTGCTTTACGATTATTTCAACAATATCACCTTGGCTGAACTGGCGGATCAGCAGACGGATCAACAGAATAATCCCGTATTGGATTATTCCATTTAACCACCGAAAATGCTGCGGATCGGTTGTAAGCGTCGGGACTTCCAAATGCCTGTGGGCGCAATAAAGCCTCCTTCTCCATACTCATTCCATGCGTAGATCGTGAAGGCTTTGATGCTTGGGAATCCGAACTCCTCATGGGCGTTGAGATCTTGTTTGACTTTGCGCAATGCCGCTACCCAATACTTATCCGCCGGCGGCGCGAAAGACGGTCTCGGATCTCCCCAAGGCCGAGGCGACCATCCCGCACTGACGAAAGGCAGATAAGGAACGGCATCTTTCACGTGATGCATTCGTCCCTCTTCAATATGTTCTGCCAAGGTTTCGTAGGGATAATCCCCCTCTGTCTTATCCAAGGGCGGTACATCCATATAAGTACAGGTGAAATCGAATAAGACTGCGGCGGGATGATTGGGTCCGATAGACTCGCCGCCGCCCACGCCGCCGCCGATCAAGGGCTCTTCCAGCCCTTCCGCCCTCACCGCTTCGCGCAGGATATCCAAGTCTCTGCGGCACCTTTCGAGATCATTGTCGTGTTGCTGCAGAAAATGCTGTACTCCATGTACTTTGAACACCGGTCTGCCGTCCACTTTTAAGTAACTGGGATGTTTCATACACTGTGCCCAAAAGGCGGTGCATGCTGCCCATGCCTCTTCTGTGGTAACGTCGAAGGGAGGATGATTACAAAATTCGATCATGAATTTCATACGCGGCGCTTGCGCGGATGCCATGAAATATTCAAGCCCGCGGTTTAACAGCGCTGCATGTTTTTCACGCTCCCCTTCAGGCGGATTATAATACCAAAGAATGGAAAAGAAGTCTACGCCATATCCCGAAGCCACAATGATTTCTTGATCCATATTTTCCTGTGTATTGTATTCGCCGAAAGTAGGCACGCGGCCGGGAAAACGAGACCGCCAATCTTTGCCCTCCGGATCCATCCATTTATTGGGGGTCTCTTCCCACCATCCCGCGAAATAAGGGACGCCTACCAAGACGGAAGACATGGTGCGGGTCATGCTTTGCATGTGCATGATGAAGAAGTCCAGCGTCCGTTCCCATTCCGAACCATTGCCGGCGGCGTTCGGATCTATATGTTCCTCATCGACCACATCAAGCTGAAGATTATTCATGCTCCCGAAACGTTTATAGACGGGCTCAACGGCCGCCACAGCGGCACGGTCTCCGTCGGGATTCCCCCACGCGTCCTTTGACCCGGAACAAATATAGAGCGGCCGCGGCGCGATGAGCCCAAGGAGCCAGTGTTGATCAAAAGGAAGGCTGTCTTCTTTTCCGTCATAGGCGAAGAGGTTTTCATGAAGCCACCACTGTTCCGTTAATTGGCTGAGCCGTTGCGCCCCTTCGGAGCGTTCACGATAAAGGGCGCTGCCGCCCATACCGGACATATGCGAAAAGACGGCTGCAAAACGTTCATCAAGGGCTCCGGCGAGGAGCGCCGATTTGCCGCGCCGTGAATGCCCCCAGACGCCTACCCGCCCGGATTGGATTTCATCAAGGGTTTCAACCCAATTCAAGGTGATGGAACAGCCCCAAGCCGCAGCGGCAACAGCGCCCCAGCTGTATTCAGGATAGGCATCCAAGGCGGCGCGCTGTGTGCTGTCTTCATAGCTCGCCAGCGCGTTATGATCGAAGCCGATGAAGGCACAGTTGCGCCGCAGTATTTGCTGAAGGATACCGTTCGTGATGAAGGGATCTTCTTGCCACACCGGTTCAATGGCAAGCAAGGCACGGCAAGGTCCCTTCGCCAATTTCGGAACCCAACAACAGACCTTCATAGTCAAGGCATTATCGGCGCCAAAGGCAAGGACGGCACTGATTTTTGTTGTCTTAAAGCCCGTACCGAGTACCTGAACTTCTTCACGCTGCTCTTCAATGACTTCTACGGCAGGCACCGGGGGTATCGTTCCATATTCTTCTTGGAGCAAGGTCTTTTTCATTTCGAGCCGTTGAAATTTCCAGTCTGTGAGACTGACAGAATCAACGCTTTCGAAGGAAAGCGCTTCCGGTAAAGCTGTGGAGAAAGCGATGCTCGGCAGGAGGATAAAAAGCAGGGCAAGGATTGCGGGCGTTGAATGGTTTGGGGTGATCCACTGCATGATTCGGATTCCTTTGGTATGTCTATACCCTTGTTATAGGTTGTTCTTCGTGCTTCTTTTCGTTCAGATTTGACATTTGTATTTTTCTTGTGTTATTATCACTCACAGTGAGTGAGTGCTAACAACAAAGCCAGTGCTCCAAGATGGGCCCGGCGCAATGTGCGTACGGGTTTTTTGTAACAAATGGTTCCTAAACTCAACAAATGGTAACAGAAGGAGTACACACCATGAAAGTGCGTCCCCTTGCAGACCGAATTCTTGTCAAGCGCGAAGAGCCCAACGAGACAGTCCGGGGCGGGATCATCATCCCGGACACGGCCAAGGAAAAACCCCAGGAAGGTAAAGTAATTTCAGTCGGCCCCGGCCGTCTAGACGAATCAGGCAAGCGTATTGCTCTTGAGGTGAAGGTTGGAGACCGGATTCTCATGGGTAAATATGCCGGCACAGAAGTGAAGATCGACGGTGACGAACATATCATCATGCGTGAAGATGATGTGCTTGCCGTGATCGAATAAGTTATCAACCTCAACCGACAACCTCAACACGGAGGAAGTTTGTTATGCCCAAACAATTGGAATTTGGAGAAAATGCACGACGTAAAGTGCTGGACGGCGTTATTCAGCTGAGTCGTGCCGTAAAGACGACGCTGGGCCCCAAAGGCCGGAACGTTGTCCTCGATAAAAAATGGGGCGCTCCCACAGTGACCAAAGACGGTGTCAGCGTCGCCAAAGAAATCGAACTTGAAGATAAGTATGAGAACATGGGTGCCCAGATGGTGAAGGAAGTTGCATCGAAGACTTCCGATGTGGCCGGTGACGGTACCACCACGGCAACGCTGCTTGCGGAAGCCATTTTCCGCGAAGGGCTGCGCAATGTAACGGCAGGTGCCAATCCGATGGCGCTGAAACGGGGCATTGACCTGGCTGTTGAAAAAGTAGTGAGCAAGCTCGCATCCATGAGCAAACAAGTCCGCAACGAAAAAGACGTCATCCGCAATGTAGCATCGATCAGTGCAAACAGCGACGCGGAAATCGGCGACATCATCGCGGAAGCCATGGAAAAAGTCGGCAACGACGGCACCATCACGGTTGAAGAAGCCAAAAGCATTGAGACGACCTTGGACGTAGTGGAAGGCATGCAGTTTGATAAAGGCTATCTGTCCCCTTATTTTGTGACGGATAACGAAAATATGACTGCTGTCCTCGAAGAAGCCTACATCCTCATTTACGAAAAGAAAATCTCATCCCTTAAAGATTTGCTTCCCCTCCTTGAAAACATCGCCAAAAGCGGCAAGCCCTTATTGGTCATTGCCGAAGATGTGGAAGGCGAAGCCTTGGCGACCTTGGTGGTCAACAAGATTCGCGGCACCTTCCAGGCTGTTGCGGTGAAAGCGCCCGGATTTGGCGATCGCCGTAAAGCCATGTTGGAAGATATCGCCCACCTGACCGGCGGGCTGTGCATCACGGAAGATTTGGGACGTTCGCTGGAAAGCGTTGAGATGTCTGAACTCGGCCGCGCCAAACGCATCATCGTCGACAAAGATTCGACCACCATCGTTGAAGGTGCCGGTGCCAGCGCGGACATTATGGGCCGTATCAACCTTATCCGCAAACAGATCGAAGAAACGACCAGCGATTACGACCGTGAAAAACTGCAAGAACGCCTTGCCAAACTGGCGGGCGGTGTCGCCGTCATTAACGTGGGTGCTGCTACTGAAATCGAAATGAAAGAAAAGAAAGCACGCGTGGAAGATGCGCTGCACGCTACCCGCGCCGCAGTGGAAGAAGGCATTGTTGCCGGTGGTGGTGTATCTCTCTTGCGCTGCCAGACCACAGTCGATGAAATCGATCTGTCGGGCGACGAAAAAGTGGGCGCCATGATTATCCGCCGTGCCTTGGAAGAGCCGCTTCGTCAACTCGCCAACAATGCGGGTGATGAAGGCGCTACGGTTGTTCAAAATGTACGCGCCAAGAAAGGCAATGTGGGATACAATGCCGAAACCGGTGAATATGAAGACCTCTTCAAAGCCGGCGTTCTGGATCCCACCAAAGTGGCTCGTGCTGCGCTGCAGAATGCCGCAAGTATTGCCGGCCTGCTCCTGACGACCGAAGTGTTGATCGCCGACATTCCGGAGCCGGAAAAAGCGCCTGCGGGCCCTCCCGGAGGCGGCATGGGCGACATGTACTAAGCCCCTGAAAAACTAGCAAGAACCTTATGAAGGCTGTCTGTGCCTAGCGCGCAGGCAGCCTTTTTTATGGTGAGCCCGTCGGGCGGCAAAGCGCGCTTGCTCAGTGGTAGATCCTCTGCGTCTGACAAAAGGAATATGATCTGCGCAGCGGCACAGCATCTATTTAAAAATCTCCATCAAAATAAGAGGTCCTATAGACCACTGATATGAATAAAGGCTTTAATAACAGTGTATTGATGAGATATCATTGTGTAGGTTTCAAATGTGACTGGTTAATTGACTTGATCTTTCTCCATAGTCATATTAGCGGCGCCACGAATTTAATGGTGAAACGTATAAGGAAATTGATTTATGAAATTAGAAAAAACACGTACCTATCTTTACGCAGGGATCGTATTACTTATTTTGGGTTTTGTGAATGTTTATGCAGATGCTGTCATTAGGATCTCAACGCTTGATGACCTGAAAAAAATCGGAACTGATTCTGCATTTCCTTTGGATGGCGACTACATTCTCGCCCAAGACATCAATGCGGCTGCCACATCAACTATGAATAATTTCAAGCGAATCGGCGATCAAGAAAAGCCTTTCACAGGCAGTTTTGACGGACAAGGATACGCCATTTCAGGCATGGATATTAATCTGGGCGGCAATAGTAATCTAGGTTTTTTCGGTTATACCGGAAGTACAGCCCGTATAATGAACCTTCGTTTAGAGAAGTTTAATATCTATGCCGGGGGAAACGTAGGTGCTCTTGTTGGCTATAACGGGGGGGGGAT
>JAAYJI010000330.1 GCA_012523015.1 Candidatus Hydrogenedentota bacterium | reverse complement strand
CAAAAGAATTCGCCGAAGGAGGCGCACTCATGAAACACACAAACCCTCCATAACAACCGGATCAAAAAACGGGGTGCTTGACAATTTATTCCGACTGTAATACAATGCATGTGGAGGATTAAATCTGCCTTTAATAGTTAAAGTTCATATAGCATGTGGATTAACGAAAAAGGAGACTTGGTATGGGTAACGTATTTATGCGTCCTCCCAACAAAATATCCCTATCAGTATGTGCGGCCTATGCTTTATTTCTAATCTTTGCCGTTGCCTTTTTTTGTGCTTGGTCTCCGTCCTATCTGTACCCCCTGTCTATGTTCCCAATATTGTTCTATCTACTATCTTTCTATAATCCACTGGGGGGCGGCCGTTTCGCGAGCGTTTGGATATGCCTTGCAGCCGTGGGTCTTTTCCAGCCCGTCGCAATTGTTGTAATTCGAATCTATGCGCGCAAGATGTATTTTATTGCTAAAGATATTGAGGCAGAAACTTACGCGTGGAATTTACTTCCTGTGGGATCTCCGGATTCTATTCCCCTACTCTATTTTCATCATTATATTTTGATCTGCTTATCCTATATTTTTTGTTTTTTTCTTGTCAAGGAATATATAAAAGAGCTTCGGGAAAATAAAAGGCGATATGGCAACTACGACTGGTTTGGCGAGCAAAAAATAAAGGAAAGGATACCGAAAATACCTCTCTCCTTATCTACACGCATGGGGATTATTCTTTTATTCCTGTTCTGGGCAGTAGTCTGTGGATCTCTGTATTTTTTCTTTGAAATAAATGTTTTCAGTGCTGAGTCTATTTATTTTGTTTGTTTTCTATTTATCTTTTTGGCATTGTCGGCTTTGTGGGAGGGGTACATCATATTGCAACTTCCTTTCACCACTTTATTTTACGCTATTTTTGACCTTATTGCAGCGTATCATCAAAAAAGTATTCTCTACGCTTTGACAAGACACATTAATCCTACGAATCCAATACCTTCGATCTCTTCTAAATATTTAGGCAGTGATTTTTTTAAACAGTATGTGCTTTCGCATAATGAACCGGAGTTCTACGGCAACATCATTTTGCCATGGATACAATCTGAACCCGAGAGGATAGGATATACTCCTTTGATTATAATTACCTTGTTAGTTCTGTGTTGTTTATATTTTTATTTCTTATCCAAAAAATATTCACATTATAGGGCTCCGGAAAATGAAATAGGCTCTGATCAGTGAGAATCTTCGTAACGCTTCAAAGGATTTCATTATGATGAAGGGGCGGCTCTACGGGACGGCTGCCGCGCGGGACGTGCTATCTTGCGAATTCATAGCCTTCCTGTTTACAATGAGGGGGTACGGAAACGATTGTATGAAGAAAACGGGCGGATAAAAATGGTCCGGCTCTTGGCAGCGCTGTTGTTCTTCTCCTGATCCCGGCGAAAAACAAATAGGATGTGTACGGCGGGTCGTGTGATTTTGCCGAGAGCGCGCAGACCACTGTCTTGTATCGATGACAGGTCGGCGGGAAAGTTTGTATTGGATTGCGTAGAAGCTGCTGCCTTGCCGGCAAAGCAAAATATCTTGGAGCTCGCTTCAAGAATGTCAAGGAGTTTAGGTGTTGAAACTGTCTGCTATTGCTCAAGAACTGGCGCTTGAGAATCTCACTTGGGAGCTTAGTCTCTCTGAAACTCCCGATATGTGTTGGGCATACGTATCTGACTTGTTGAGTGACGTGATGAATCATGCTCGCTGCGGCGGAGTCCTTGTCACGGTGCAGGTTCATTTAAATGTGGTAGCTGTTGCGGTGCACGCGAATTTGACGGCAGTGATTTTTGTGAATGGGCGGAAACCCGATGAAGCGACCCGCGCACGGGCGGTGCAAGAAAAGATCGTCCTCCTTTCATCGCGGGAAAGTGCCTTTGATGTTGCGGGAAAGTTGTACGCCCTTGGTCTGCGGGGCAACTCTCCATGCGCGTAATTGCAGCTGATTTGCATATCCACTCTGCACTTTCCCCTTGTGCCGATAAGGATATGACGCCGGAGACCATCGTCTATGCGGCTGTTGCCGCGGAGCTGGATGTGATCGCCCTGTGTGATCATAACAGTGCGGGTAACGGAGCGGCTGTGCAGGAGGCAGCGCAGGATTTTGCCGGTCCGTATCTGCAGGTCTTGGTGGGCATGGAAATCACGACGGCGGAGGAGGTGCACGTGTTGGGGCTTTTCCCCGATGCCCGGCAGGCGCAGGCTGCCTCAGCGGAGGTGGCACAGCATCTTCCCCTTGTCGGCGCGGCGGGCGACCCTTATGGGGAACAGCTGCTGCTGGACGCTAAGGGCAATCGCTGCGGTACCGTTGACCGCATGCTCTCTTTCGCGACAGATCTGGATCTGAACCAAACGGCCGCGCTCATACGCCGTTATGGAGGGCTCGTGATTCCTGCCCATTTTGATCGGCCCTCCTTTTCCATTACCAGCCAATTGGGGCTGCTTCCTGAGAATCTGCGCTTTGATGCACTGGAAATAACGGCTTTGGGGTATGTGGAAGGGCGGCACCTGCCTTATCTGGAGGAGGGGCACGCGTTGATCATGAACTCCGACGCCCATTACCTAAACGACGTGGGCCGTGCACGCTGCTATTTTGAGGTGGAAGAGCCCAGCTTCGGGGAAATAAAACGTGCCTTCCGAAGGGAGGCGGGGAGGAGGTCTTTCCTTGCGTGAACTATCCTTACACCTAATGGACATCATGGAAAATTCGATCCGTGCCAAGGCGGGGATCATTCGGCTGGGCATCAAACGGGAATTGTCTGAAGGGCTGTTGATCTTGAGTGTGGACGATGACGGGCCGGGCATGGATCTGTCTGCGGGTACCGCCCTGAATCCATTTTATACGACGAAACCGGGCAAGGTGACCGGCCTGGGTTTGAGCCTCTTTCAAAGTGCGGCGGAGCAGTGCGGCGGCAGCTTTCAATTGTCCCAATCAGAACTGGGCGGGCTCCGTGTGGAAGCCTCCTTCCTCTTTGATCATGTGGATCGCGCGCCTTTGGGGAAATTGGATGAGACCATGCAGGCGCTTGCTGTTTCCAATCCGGAAATACTATGGATCTGCCGTGTGGAAGGACCCGGCTACGCCGAGGATGTGATTCTGCAGACCCTCTTGTGTGAAGAACCGGAACGCTCCCTTTTTTCGGCGGCTATTGCTTTTGGGAAACGGATTCAGGAAGCGCTGAGTCATGGGCAAATCGTAACAGACTGAGGCGGCGCGTTTAGGGTATAGTGCTGAGGAGTGCGGCTCCCGCTTCATTGGCGATAAGGAGCATGGAACGGCTGCCTACTGCACTTTGATCCATAACCATGGCGCCGCCCGTCTCGGGGTGCAGCCCATAGATCCAATACCAATCGGCGGCCTGGATGTAGAGGAAGGCGGGGCGCGGCGTGGCGAAATCTTCGAAGAACGCACGGACTTGTTCTTCGAGACCCGCTTTAAAATCCAGCCAAAGAGGCTCGGCATAGTTCTTTTTGTGGATGGCTTCTTGCAGTGCTTCGTGCAGCGCTTCCAATTCTGTTTCGCTGATGGCGTTTATATCCTGCACTTCGATTTTGGTCTGTGCCTTGTTAATCACGCGGGAACATTCCTTTTGGAAACGTGCCATTTGCAAGGGTGTTAATCCGTGATCTTGGCTCAGGGGTACTTCCTTGGTAAAGAGTTCTTTAAACGGGTGCTTGGAATAAAAGATATATTCTTCACGGGCAAAACCAATGGTATATAAATCGAAATCGATTCCTTGATCAACCAAAGCGGCTACCGGCGCGCAAAAGAAGCGTGCCGATTTGTGGTTGTTCAGGCTTGGGAAAAACAAGGACGCGGCAAAGAAAGCCAAGATCGAAAAGATGCCCACCACATGAGCGGGAAGATAAAGGCGCTTGGCGGCGTAGAGCCGGTACAGGAGGAACAATCCGTAGATTGCGAGGATAAGAGAAAACAATGCCCATCCGTAATTCCAAAAGGCGCGGTAAGGGGTGGCGAAGAGCGCGAAGGGGGCGATGCTTAAGAGGAGGGGCAGGACTGCAAGGACGACGCCCATCCGATGCTGTGTTTTTCCCCAAGGTGTATCCATGAACTGCAACATGGCGGCGGCAAAAAGGATCGCGCAAGCGGGATATAAGGGGAGCAGATAGACGCTGCGTT
>JAAYJI010000329.1 GCA_012523015.1 Candidatus Hydrogenedentota bacterium | reverse complement strand
CTGGCGGAAACGCTCGCTCAGTTCTGCTTCCTAATTAAACCGCCTGTAAATTATAGTACAGTTTAATCGGAATGGTCAAGATAAGAAAGGCATTGACGAACTGAGGAACATGTTGTACAATCTACCGCGATGGGGGGCTTCATTTGTGTATTATTACAGTAGATTAAAGTATTAAATTATAAAGAAAACGCTATAACTGTTGAAAGGAAATTATGTGATGAAGACATGGGACGAACGGGTTAAGGAAGTGCAGGAAAAGTGCAAACTTGTGAGAAGGTATGCATTTGAAATGACCGTAGAGGTGGAGGGCGGTGTTCATTTCGGACCGGCTTACTCACTGATTGATATCGTCGGAGCCCTCTATTTTGACATCATGAAATTCGATCCCCAAAATCCCACATGGGAAGACAGGGATCGTTTTATTTTGAGCAAGGGACACGGATGTGCCGGCCTTTATCCGGCGCTTGCGCTTGCTGGCTTCTTCCCATTGGAAGATTTGAAGAAATATGGTGAACACGCCAGCTTTCTCGGGATGCAGCCTGAGATGAGCGTGGAACATGGAATTGAGGCTTCGACGGGAAGCCTCGGCCAGGGAATTTCAATAGGCGCTGGTGTCGCCCTTGCCGGAAAGATCGACAAGAAAAGCTATCGCACATTCGTTTTGGTTGGCAACGGCGAATGCAATGAAGGTCAGGTGTGGGAGTGCGCGCTTGCTTCTGCTCAGTACGGACTTGATAACCTGGTCGTGATCGTTGATGACAACGGAATGCAGTGTGATCACGAATCACGCACCATTTGTGACATGGGAAATTTCGCCGATAAATGGCGGGCTTTTGGATGGGAAGTCGAAGAAATCGACGGGCATAATATTGAGCAGCTGCTTACCGTTTTGTCTGACAAGAGAATGCCCAAGAACAAACCGCTGGTCGTTATCGCAAAAACCGTTAAAGGTAAGGGCGTATCTTTCTTCGAAGATAATAATGACTGGCATCACACACATTTCGTCACTAAGGAAATGTGGGAAGCCGCAAAAGCCGACCTGATGTCATAAGTGGAAAAAGTTTATCAAAATACTGGAGGTGCCTCATGACGGAAATTACAAAAGATAAGATCACAGAATGCTCAAAGAATTGGCACAAAGGGCCTGTTTCTGACGCGGTGATTGATGCTGTTGAATCCAATAAAGATGTTGTTGTTCTGGCTGCGGATCTGGCCAAAGCAGTCGGGGTTTATGAATGTTACACTTATGAAGGCCAATACTTCAATCTTGGAATTTGTGAACAGAACATGATAGGAATGGCTGGCGGACTGGCGAAAGAGGGAAAAATCCCCATCGCCTCTTCTTTTGTACCTTTCATTGCGCTGAGGGCCCTGGAGCAAATTCGTACAGGCATTGCAAACATGAATCTCAATGTAAAGCTCATCGGCACCAACGCGGGTGTCCGCGGGGGCAAAGCCGGTTCATCGCATTACGGGCTTGAAGATATTACCATCATGCGTTCCCTTCCGAACATGACTGTCTTATCGCCATCGGACGGTCTGAGCATGTATAAAGCAATCCGAGCCATGATAGACTATGTCGGTCCGTCGTACCTGAGGGTCGGAGGACTCCCCGTGATGCCGATCATATACAAGGAAGATTTCGATTTTGAGATCGGCAAGATTTATGCCCTTCGCGAAGGCAAAGATGCCGCTTTGGTAGCCACCGGGCCCATGGTAGGGCGTGCCCTTGAAGCTGCTGAAATTCTGAGTGGCAAAGGGATTGAAGTGGGTGTCTACGATGTGATCACAATTAAGCCACTTGACAAGGAGTTCCTGCTCAATGTCGCTGCTGGAACACAACACGTTTACACGCTCGAAGAAAACACTGTTCTGGGCGGTTTGGGCGGTGCTGTTGCGGAGATTATGGCGCAGCATGGTCCAGGGGCCAGGCTGAAGATCTTGGGTTTGAAAGATGAGTTTATGAAAATTGCCTCTTACGAAGATCAGCTGGAAAAATGCGGTCTGCTTCCGGACCAGATCGTCGCGACGGTTCAAAAGGATCTTGAGTGAGAGAAGCAAGTGCTGAAATAAAAGTTTGACAGGGCTTGACTGGTTGAATTCTTTTT
>JAAYJI010000328.1 GCA_012523015.1 Candidatus Hydrogenedentota bacterium | reverse complement strand
CTTACAATCGAAGAGATCATCGAAAGCGGCATAAATTTCATTTCCGCCGTGAGGCCACAACCGAGTTTCTACAGCGGGATTCATCCAAGGATGCATGGCTGTAGGCATCAAACAGGCATTCCACCGGGATAAGAGTGTATTTGCACGGACAACTTGCCTATGAAAAACCTCATCCAAACCAGCCAAGGTTGGCACCGGTTTGGGGGTCTTGAATTCCACTACATGCAAGACTAATTCATTAGACCAAGCCGCAGGCCCGTCTCTGCCTTCCGGATATACCTCATTGTCATTTAATTCTCCTGCCGCCTCTAATAACTTGTCACACAACGGGGCAATGGATAAGGTATCACGATTCACGATCATATATTCGAGTTCAAGACCGGTCACCTCGAATAAAGAAAAGGGAAATTGTGCTTCGATAAAAGGATCAGGATTTCCCATGGCTTAAATCCAGGCGTCGAATAAACTCACAAATGATGCGGTCATAAAGTTCATCTTTGAGAACACGATCCTCTATACCGGCGTCAATATTTGGATTATCATTCACTTCGATTACCCACGGTTTTCCTTTGATTTCCTTGATGTCAACACCATACAGACCATTGCCAATCGCTTGGGTGGCACGCAGTGCCGCAGCAATTATTTTGGGAGGTGCGTCTTCAACCGCCACTGTATCTGCCATACCGCAGTCTGTACCTTGCGGGCTGTGGTGATTATAGATCTGCCAGTGTTTTTCCGCCATGTAATAGCGACATACAAAAAGAGGTTGATGATTCAATACACCTACGCGCCAATCGAAGTCTGTAGGAATGTATTCTTGAGCCAGAAGCAGTTCTGAATTTTTAAAGTAATTATCCACAGCCTCTTCAAATTCATGGTAACTGTCGAGTTTGTAGACACCCAAAGAAAATGAACTGTCAGGAATTTTCAACACACACGGGAACCCAATTGATTCTTTCACTTTATAGGCCGTATGTTTTCCGATAATCAGAGATTTGGGAGTCGAGATCCCATGATGACGCATCAATTCTGTTAGATAGATTTTGTTGGCACACCGAAGAATGGATAACGAATCGTCTATGACGGGTATACCGACGGACTCCGCACGCCGAGCAAAACGGTAAGTGTAATGATTGACTGCGGTGGTGTCACGGATAAACAAGGCGTCATAGCGATCCAGTTGCGCATAATCATGACGATCAATGATTTCGACGCCGATCCCCTTGCGGTCTGCGGATCGACAAAAACGTTGTATAGCCTGTGCATTGGACGGCGGGGTGGTGTCTTCGTTACTGCGCAAAATAGCCATTTCATAATGATACAACTGTTGTTTTCCGCGCTGTTTCCAAACATGCCGCCCTACATATTGAGATATCTGCTCCATGACAAATGGATAATGGTGATCCGGTATATCGCGCACAGCGATGATACGGACACTCTCTAAAATCCACTCTTCTTTTTCTCGCACAAAATAGGCGCGGAAAAAGGGGAGAGGAAACAGATTGAAAAGCATCTTTGAAAGCGTGTTATAGCGATGCGCCACATTCCGCCCGAAATAAATACTCAGTTCGAAATGATCGCCATGAATATTTTTAAAACTGCGCTGAATTTGCATGGTCAGATCGCGGGACGCATTGCGTATAACCACGTTGTGGCGCATGTCTTGTAATGCCTGTACGGAGGGCATGGGATAATGTCCCCGTGCGGCGGCAACCAAAGATACATAGTAGCCCGTGGATTGGTAATAGTAATGGTAACAACAGTTCAAAACCTTAACCATCTCACCTTTGCTGAAGCGGTCATCCGACAGGTAATCACGGGCTTTAACAAGTTCCACGCCGGGCACAGTGAATTTCCAACACTTAGGATCTTCAACTACAATGTAGGTTTTCATGACTTCCCATAATAAGATTGACGCAACATCTCAAAAATGAACGTTGAATCTTGGGTTGATGATTTTATTGCGGTAGGCAGTGGTGTGCCCCCCGTAAACTGGTCCATGTATAATGAGAGTTTCGCATCTGCCCTTCGGGCAAGGAGACTTGATTATGTCGAAAAGGAAACGTCACAATCCGGAACAGATCGTTCGCAAACTTCAGG
>JAAYJI010000327.1 GCA_012523015.1 Candidatus Hydrogenedentota bacterium | reverse complement strand
TCCCTGCATCACATTGCCCTCGGAAATTGTGGATGTTGAAAAGATTGAAGCAATTTGGGAAATGAATGTAGCGGCCGCGCAAAGGCTTATTGAAGATCTTGCCGCCTTCCTGGATGAAGAAGATCTTTGCAATAGAGACATGGAAGCGCTGATCATTAAGTTGGTTGATGCTATCGATGAAATTGCTGATACCATGACGGCAGCCCATGGCACTGAACTCTTGCCTCCCGAACTCTTCGGCGGCACGGTACCCGCAGATTGGGTCGGTAAAACCTATGATGATCTGGCAGTATTCTTGAAAAAGGATAGCCTGCAGGTACGCAACTATGCCGCACAAATTGACAGTGCCGCTTCAACGCTCTGTGGTTCTTTTGCTGATGAGTTGACCAACCCAAATCTTAGCGTCAAACTGGGCGCAGCCGTTGCGGCGCTCGAAGACCAAGCCCATGTGGATTGGATTCTCAATCACCCGTGGTTCGTCCGCTTTGAAAAAGCCAAAGAACTGCTCGCTATGGATTGGGATCAACTGAAGATGCTGCTTCCCGATGCGGAAGAAACCATTGACAAGATCCTTGCGAAAACAGAAACTCTCCTAGACAATTTAGAGCGTATCGAAATCCCCGAATTCGGCATAGACTTTGATGGTATTGACGCATTGAAGCCCGATTATGATTGGGATGGAAAAACACTGGCAGAGCGCCTGGAACCCTACGGAAACGATTTAGAACTGTTCTGGCAGACCGAAATTGTTTCTATGTTCATTGATATTTGTGAAGGCGAAGAAGAAGGTGAGGAGCCTGCCGAGGGTGAAGGCGAAGAGCCTGTCGAAGGCGAAGGTGAGGTGCCTGCCGAGGGTGAAGGCGAAGAGCCTGTCGAAGGCGAAGGTGAAGAGCCTATCGAAGGCGAAGAGCCTGTCGAAGGCGAAGAACCTGCCGAAGGCGAAGGCGAAGGCGAAGGCGAGGGCGAAGAGCCTGCCGAAGGTGAAGGTGAAGGTGAAGGCGAAGGTGAAGGCGAAGGTGAGGGTGAAGGCGAAGAGCCTGCCGAAGGTGAAGGCGAGGGCGAAGGCGAGGGCGAAGAGCCTGCCGAAGGTGAAGGCGAAGGAGAAGGTGAAGAGCCTGTACCGGGAGACTATTGCCCGGACTTTACCGATGGGACTACCGGTGAATTAATCTTTAATGTTGCCGGCAAAGCTGTTGCGCAAGCGATCAGGACCATAGACAAAAACAATGGGTATACGCGATTCCATGACTACTACGCATGGGATATCAATACCGATGGCATCAAGGATCACGTACAACTGGGCATATTGGCAAAATTGCTGTGTTTGAATCAGGATGAATGTACGATACTGCCCTTTATTGATGAGGAAGCCCTTCAAAACACCTGGGAAATAAATGTTGAATCGGCTCTATACCTCATTGAAGATATAGCCTATTTCTTGGATGAGGAAGATCTGTGCAGTAAAGATCTGGAAACGCTCCTCCTTAAATTGGTTGATGCACTGGATGAAATTGCCGATATCATGGCGTCGGAACAGGGCAGTGAAATGCTGCCTCCGGAACTCTTTGGCGGCACGATACCGGCCGATTGGGTTGGCAAAACTTTTGATGATCTGGCGGTCTTCTTGAAAAAAGCGACCCTTCGAATGAGCAGCTATGCGGCCCAAATGGGTACTGCCGCGTCAACACTGTGCAGCTCTTTTGCCGACGAGTTGACGAAGCCCAATCTCACGGTTAAATTGGGCGCAGCCATGGCCGCCCTTGAAGACGCAAGTCATGTAGAGCGGATTTTCCAGAATGAGTGGTTCGTCCGCTTTGAAAAAGCAAAAGAATTACTGGCTATGGATTGGGATCAACTCAAGATCCTTGTTCCTGATGCGGAAGAAACAATTGACAAGATCCTCGACAAAACAAAAACACTTCTCGATAATGTCGAAAATATAGCAATACCTGAATTTGGTGTAGATTTCGAAGGTATTGCCCTCTTGAAGCCTGATTCCGATTGGAACGGAAAAACGCTGGGCAGCCGTCTCGCCCCTTATGGAGACGATTTAGAACTCTTCTGGCAAACTGAAATTGTGCCCATGCTTGTTCATATCTGCGACGGCGGAGGTGAAGATGAGTACGAAGGCGAATTTGTGAGTGAAGGTGAGACTCCTGCCGAAGGCGAGATTCCAGTCGAAGGTGAGACTCCTGCCGAAGGCGAGATTCCAGTCGAAGGTGAGACTCCTGTCGAAGGCGAGATTCTTGTCGAAGGTGAAACTCCTGCTGAAGGCGAGATTTCCACCGAGGCTGAAGATGTAATCGATTGTGTAGATGAAGGTGAATATTTTGACCGTACGATAATAGAACCGGGTCAAATGCAGCCTGTTCGCGGGCCCCGTCCGACTGAGGACACTACCGGAAGCCGCGGCATTTTTGGATGCCGCAATTCCAAGAGTATCGACCATCCCGCCACCACGCTGAAACGCTTTTTAGCCGACTGGCTCCTATTGGGCTTGAGTTTCGCTGCCCTGGCACTATTCAAATTAAAATAGCCGTAAAACACGTTCTGCCGTTAACGGACGGTATAGGTCTTTAGATCGTTATCTATGTAAGGACCGGCTCAAAGTGGGACCGGCTTCCTTACACTATATCTATAGCGCCGGGCTCGGCGTTGATTCCCATGAGCCGAGCCAAGCGCACCCGTAACAATAGCGAACAAGGAAAGTGAAAGGATCGTATTCATGAGAATTCGTCTCGTAATCGTGGTTACCGCAGCACTGTGTTCTTGGTCTCTTATCGCGATGGGCGCAGACGGCATCCTTAGCGTGCGCACTGTTGATCCTCTTGTTAAAGTGTTTCGCGATATAGAACCCTCGGGCCCGGAACATAGCGAAGAACATGTTGCCCGGGGCGAAACGGCCACCTTTCAGACGGTCTTCAAGATCACGGAACCGGCCGATCGTTTCAGCTGCGCCGTCAGCCCTTGGATTCATGAGGACGGTACGCCTTTAACGGCATCAAGCCGCCTGCGCTATGTCGGTTTTTTGAATGTAGACCGGCCCACCCAAAAGCCTTCGCAAGATCAATTGCGCAAACCGCCGGCAGACTATCCCGACATCCTCTTTGAGCGGGAAGACATTCCCCTAAGCGCCCATCTTTGGCAGCCGATCTGGATCACGACGGAAGTGCCCTTGGATGCGCCGGCAGGCACCTACAGCGCTGTAATCACGCTGCAAGTGTGGCAAGGCAAGGATATTGAAACGGTGACCCTTCCCATCACTCTCATCGTGTATCCCGTGACCTTGGACTGCACGCGCCTGTGGGTGACGAACTGGTTTGGCATGCACGCCCGGCACATGGACATTCAGCCGGAATCAGGTTCGGAAGAATATTATGCCTTGCTCCGGCGCTATGCCCGTAATATGGCGGAACATCGCCAGAATGTGGCGCTCATCTCTCCCCTCTCCCTAACCGTCTACAGTCTTGACGATCAAGGGGAAATACAATTTGATTTCTCCGACTTTGACCGATGGGTTTCGATTTTTATTGAAGAGGGCGTCATCGGCCGCATTGAAGGCGGTCATATCGGCGGCAGAAAAGGAGACTGGAACTCTCAGTTTGCCGCCACTATCCGCAGCGTTAAAGACGGGAAGATTGTGGCAGAACGGGTTGATCCCAATAGCGACGAGGCAAGAAACTTCTACAGCCGCTTTTTACCTGCCCTCACCGCCCACTTGAAAGAACGGGGATGGCTGGACTGTTATATGCAGCATCTCGCCGATGAACCGACGGAACTGAATATGGGCAGTTATAAAGACTTGGCGCAATTGGTGCGCGACTATGGGCCCGAACTAAAAACCGTGGAAGCCAATCACAACAAAGATTTGGTAGGCGCCATTGACATCTGGGTGCCCCAGCTCAACTATTACCATGACAGTTACGACCATTACCTGGAACGACAAGCCGCCGGCGATGAAGTCTGGTTCTATACGTGCGTCTTCCCACAGGGCGAATATGCGAACCGCTTCATTGAGCAGCCCCTCATGAAAACCCGATTACTCCACTGGATCAACTTCGTCTATGGCGCTACGGGCTATCTCCATTGGGGCTACAACCGTTGGTACGCAGAAAGCCCCTATACCCATGCCACGCCCGCCCACGCCGGTCCCCCCTATCTCCCCGCCGGCGATGCTTGGATCGTTTATCCGGGTCATGACGGGCCATTGGATTCCATCCGCTGGGAGGCTATGCGCGACGGCGTGGCCGATCATGAGCTGCTGTGCCGACTGGCGGAAGCGGCGCCTGAGAAAGCAAAAGAATTAGCAACCAAACATATCCTCGACTTTGATAAATACAATACAGATGTGGAAGCTTTCCGCGCCACCCGAATCGAACTGCTGAAAGCGCTATGCGAATAAGCCGCCTTTCACGCTGAAGCTGAAGCCTGCCATAACCCTCCCGCCCCACGGTTGGAGGGTTATTCTTTTTTCTCCCTCATGAATGGAGGCATACGGGCACACTTTCCGACCCCTTCGTTAAAGACCAAGGCCTATAAGGCTTTCTGTGGGTGGCCGAAAGCGATTTAAAGGCCAGCCTAAAGCAGCCTCAATATAGGCGAGCATCGCCGCTTTATCTTCGGGAAGTTGCCCCTGCACATCAAGAAAATTACTGACATGATCAGATAGGAGCCGGGTGGGACCGTCCAAAGCTTCCACAAGAAGCCGCGTTTCACGCAGCGCGTCATGGGCAGACAACAAGGTGAGCGCCCCCTTGCGCCACTGCTCATACCACGCCGTATCCGGCATGGGCACGTAGGTACGCAAGCGCAAGAAATCGGGCGGCGCGGCGTTTAACACGGCAGCACTGCCCCGCGCATGCTCCTGCCACCGCTCCAAACCGGCAATGCCAATCATCAGGTAGACGGACAATTCTACACCGGCATCCATCACGTGCCTGTACGCCGTCACCGCCTCCTCCGGCGTCACGCCTTTATTAATGGCGGCAAGGGTTTCCGGATCACCCGATTCCAGCCCCGAATGGATACGGCTAATGCCTGCTTCGGCGATTTCGCGCCATTCGGCTTGGCTTTTCTTGATCAGAAATTTCGCGCTTCCATAGACCGTAATGCGCTCTAGATGAGGGAACCTGGCACGGGCAGCGGCAGCGATCGCAATCATACGCTCGGTGCTCAAGACAGCAGAATTGCCGTCGGCCAAAAAGATCGTGCGTATACCGGGGCCATAGCGGATGAGTGCCTGATCCAAGTCCTCCACAATTTCAGCATGGGGCCGCGCCCGAAAACGCCGATCTTGATACATGCAACAAAAGGTACAGGCATTGTGGGGACAGCCCACCGTGGCTTGGATGACCAGGGAAGCCGCCTCACTGGGCGGCCGATAAACAACACCTTCATAGCGCATAGAAAGTCTTCATCCTCTTTTTTTAGCGTTTATATTGACGGATGGTCCATGATGACATAGACTTGGGTCGGCGTTAAACTGAGCAACGCCCCTATGATCCTAACATCGGGCGTCTTGGTGGTCATTCCCGCTACACGGCCCTTTTTCGCTTTCGAAATCGCTGCTTTATTTGACATTGCAGGGTCAATGTGATACCATTCTGTTAGCACTCCCTATGGTCGAGTGCTAACACCCCGCCCAATGTCTCAAATGGGCGTGTTATATTGAATGTTCCCTAAACCTGGTATTTGCCCATATGAAGGAGAAGTGTATTATGGCAAAGCAACTGTTGTTTGATCATGAAGCCCGGCTGGCACTGCTCAACGGCGTAAATCAACTTGCCGACGCAGTCAAAACCACCCTCGGACCACGGGGCCGCAATGTACTTTTAGAGCGGTCTTTTGGCGCTCCGAAAATTACGAAAGACGGCGTGACCGTAGCCAAGGAAGTGGAAGTCGAAGATCCTTATGAAAATATGGGAGCGCGCATGGTTCGTCAGGCGGCGAGCAAAACCAACGACCTCGCCGGAGACGGTACCACGACGGCTACGGTTCTAGTGCAGAGTTTGGTAGAAAACGGTCTGCGTCAAGTGACTGCCGGCGCCAATCCTGCCCACCTCAAACGAGGCATGGAAAAAGGTTTGGCAGCCGCTTTAGACGCCATCGGCGCCATGGCTAAAAAAATCAAAAACCACGACGAAGTCCGTCAGGTCGCCACCGTATCCGCCAACGGCGATACGACGATTGGCGATATCATTGCCAACGCAATTGAACAAGTGGGCGAAGACGGCGTTATCACCATTGAAGAAGGCAAATCCTTTGACACGGAAATTGAGCTTGTCGATGGCATGCAGTTTGACCGCGGCTATCTGTCCCCTCATTTTGTCAATGACCGCGAAAATATGCGTGTGAACCTGGAAGACGCCTATATCCTGTGTTATGAAAAGAAAATTAGCGCCATCCGCGAATTGCTTCCCCTCTTGCAGAAGATTGCGCAAGCGAGCAAACCGCTGCTTATCATTGCCGAAGACTTGGAAGGCGAAGCGCTGGCGACCCTCGTTGTAAACCGTCTGCGCGGCATTCTTAACGTAGCCGCCATTAAAGCCCCCGCTTTTGGCGATCGGCGCAAAGAAATCTTGCGTGACCTCGCCATTTTAACGGGCGGTCAATTCCTCAGCGAAGATCTGGGTATGAAACTGGAAAACCTGGAACTGAGCCAGCTGGGCACGGCGAAACGGGTCGAAATTACCAAAGATAATACTACCATCATCCAAGGGGGCGGTAAAAAGAAAGACATCAAAGGCCGTATCGATCAGCTCCGTAAAGGTATCGAAACATCCACTTCTGATTATGACCGCGAAAAATTACAGGAACGCCTTGCCAAACTTGCCGGCGGTGTTGCAGTCATTCAGATTGGCGCAGCCAGCGAAATCGAACTGAAAGAGAAGAAAGACCGTGCCGATGACGCCCTTAACGCGACCCGTGCCGCTATTGAAGAAGGCATCGTTGCAGGCGGCGGCGTGCCCCTGCTCCGTGCAGCCGCAAAGGTAAAGGCTTTGGAACTTTCGGGCGACGAGAAAACCGGCGCGAATGTTCTTGCCGCTGCCATGATGCAGCCCCTCGCCCAGATCGCCGTCAACGCGGGTCTGGAAGGCGGCGTTGCGATCAATAACGTTCTTGAAACCAAAGGAAACATCGGTTTCAACGCAGAATCCGGTGAAATGGAAGACTTGGTGAAAGCGGGTATCATTGATCCTGCCAAAGTGATTCGCTACGCCATGCAAAACGCCGTCAGTGTGGCGGGCATGATGATTACCATGGAATGCCTGATCACCGACGCGCCGGAAAAAGACGACGACGAAAAATAACGCTATCTACATTAAAAAAGCGCCGGGAGTTTTCGCTTCCGGCGCTTATTTTTTTACCGATCCATTTTAGCTTAGGGGCAGCATCAATCGTGATTGAAATTCATTTCTTTGACGTCGATGCCATCGATGACCTTCAGCTTATCGCGCATTTCAACGCATTTCTCTAGATCGCCGAACATCTCCAGAATCAGGATCCCGCCCGTTGAACAAAAGTTCTCGTCCACTTCATGCAGTCCCAAGCGGGTCTTGATAAAACAACCGTATTCGGTCAATACCTGCTGCACACGCAAGGCATTTTCACCGCGGTTTTGGATGTGGACACCGAAAATAAGATGTTTACTTATAGTACTTCCCTTCCCGTTCGTTTGTTCCCGCCAAGCGGGATCCGTTGCGGCCAATCATAGGATTTAACACGTATCACGGCTATTATACATAAAGGTCGCGGCCGCCTGCACGTACACCCTTCACAAGCTTTTCGGCACGTTCGCGGCGCGCTGCCGGCATCTCCTCTAATATGGAATCAACCAGGGCATCACCCGACTCTTTGGTCTCTGCTGAGGCATAGTGTTCCAGAAATTCGGCGAAGGTACTCAAGGCGTTTACATCACAATAATTTTTGATCAGGCCCGGTTTGGCAAGGTCCATGAAATCTTTGCCGGTCCGCTTCATACGGTAGCAGCCCGTACAAAAGGACGGGATATAGCCCATACTCGTAATATCCGCAACCACTTCATCCAGATTACGATGATCGCCCAAAGAAAATTGGCTCGTATCGAATTGTTCATCTTCGTTGTATCCGCCCGGATTCGTTCGGCTGCCCGCAGAGATCTGAGACACACCGAGCGCCAACGTTTCATGGCGCATCTCCGGCGTCTCACGGGTGGACATGATAATCCCCGTGTAAGGAACGGTTAGGCGCAGGATGGCGACGAGTTTCTTGAATTCGAGATCCGTCACCGGGATGGGCGGATGAAGTGATAAATCGGAGCCTACGGCAGGCTCAATGCGCGGCACGCTGATCGTATGCGGGCCAATTCCAAAGTGCTTCACCAAATGGGCAATATGCTGCAGCAGCGCGAGCATCTCAAAACGCCAATCGTAGAGACCGAAAAGCGCGCCAATACCCACATCATCGATTCCTGCGGCCATGGCGCGGTCCATAGCGGTGATGCGCCAATCGAAATCCCGTTTCTTACCCGCAATATGCACTTTCTTATAGGTGTCGCGGTGATAGGTCTCTTGGAAGAGCTGATAAGTACCGATACGACGCAGTTTCAGTTCTTGAAACTCCTCCAGCGTAAGGGGCGCAATATTCACGTTGACCCGCCGTATTTCGCCCCACTCCGTCTTCATATCATAGATCGTGTCGATACAATCGAAAATATAGTTGATCCCCTCGTTGGGATACGACTCGCCCGCAACAAGGAGAATGCGTTTGTGTCCTTGATCCAAAATAATCTTGGTTTCATTCGCCACTTCATCTTGACGCAGAGCACGGCGCTTCACCTCTTTATTGGCGCGGCGAAAGGCGCAATAAGTGCAGTCATTCGAACAGAGGTTGGAAACATAGAGCGGCGCAAAGAGCACAATACGACGCCCGTAAATCTCCAGCTTCGCTTGGCGCGCTGTATGAAACAACTCTTCCAACAAATCAGGCGATTGGATCGCCATCAATATGGGCACATCTGAATCTTCCAGCCCTTTCAGCTCCAAGGATTTTTGAAGAACCTCGCGTACGTGCACCCTATCCTCAACCGTATTTTCCAGGATATGGTGAATTCGTTCTTCATCAATTGTCACCGACGCATTTTGAACTGTCATGAGAAATATTTCTCCTATGGGAGTTAGTTAAGCTATACTTTGTTTTGAGTGAATGAAAATAAACACAGTACCACACTGTGGTAACGATGGCGAATATTTAAAATATTCCCAAAGTTATCCTTTATTTTATCTCTTTTTAGCAGATAAAGGGAGTGTTTCGTGCTGGCGGCTCCATTCTTTGCTGCCGATACGAAGACGATCTGCTTCTTTCCAAAAAAAGTCAACCATTCGGGAATGGCGCATGTAGGGGGGCCGATACACAATAATGGGATATTGCTGCGCCAAAACGGTCCGCGCCGCGCTGTTATAGTCTTCCCGCGAAATATTTAAAAGCTCCAACATCTGCGCGCCGCCGCGCCCCCGCGGAATGAAACGGTACAAATGCCAGGCATGGAGCCTCCCCCCCTTGCCTACATAATCGGCCAGAAGGTCGCCTAAAGAAAGGAGGTTCCTGAAGGTAAGCTGAGAGACCACGGTGGACACGGTCACGGAATAGTCCCATTGGCGCAGCTCTTCGAGGCGCTCCAGAATAAGGCGGTGATGGCTGCCTGTGCCCGGAATGTCCGTGCGCAGACAATCATGTTCTTCCCCGTCGGCACTGTCCAAAGGGAGCACAAAGCGGTCCACCACACCGGCGAAGCTATTGTCGGAAGGCATCAAAATGCCGTTGGTGCCCACCTGCACATAAAATCCGCGCGCCTTCGCGGCAGTCGCCGCAAAGCGAAGACCATGACGCCAGGTAAAGGGTTCCCCGCCGCCAATGACAATATTCTTAAAGCCCTCTTCGGCGAGGTCGTCCACCAGCTCTACATATTCCTCTTTAGAAAAAGACTGGAGCTGATGGTCGTTAATACAGAATTTACAAAACATGTTGCAAGCACCGTGCAACATGACAACAGCGATGGACCTATTCATGATGTAAAAGAACCAATCTTGTGTGCTATCTACAATTCGGAAGGATAGTCAGGTCAGCTTATCCACACAGAGCGGAGCGATGTAGACAGCCCAATGTACACTTCTGATGAAGTTCCTCGAAGATAAAATCGCACTATAAAAAATATTTGTTCGTGGTTTCTTAAGGAGACCGAATGCCGTGGCATCTTATGCGCTCTCATCTGCCTGATTAAAGATCCGCGGGCGGATCGATGGGCTCCAGCGGCTCAGGCGCAGCAGCGCTTTCCTCAGAAAGAACGGGCACCGCTTCAGCTGCCGGCAAAGGATGCGCCTCTTCTTGCACGTCCTTATCCCGATCGGCGAGGCTCTCAACAATGTCCACCGGCGTGGAGCGCACCACCAAATCGAAGAGCTCTTCCACCTTTTCGTTTTCCATGCGCGCACAGCCTTTGGAAGAATAGAAGCCCACCGTTTCCGGTGCAACCGTGCCGTGGATACCGAGATCTGTGGGCAGTCCTTCTTTCGTCGGCACCAGCGGCATCCAGCGTGTTCCCAATTCGTTGTCTTCCGAACCTGCATCAATGGCGCCGGCTCCCGGTTTAAACCACACGGGATCTTTTTGTTTGTTGCCGATGACATAGCTGCCCAGCGTAGTCTCATGTCCCGGTTTGCCCAGCCCCACTTTGTAGCGCTTGAAAAAGCCATGGGAGTCGAAGAGGTAGAGATTGCAGGTGCTTCGTTCAATAATGATATAAAAGTCTTTGGGCGTATATTTGAGCCGCTGACCCAAATGAAGTTTCGACGGATCCGTTATGTTGTTCGCCGTCATCAACAGGCCCTGCGTCGTATTCAGTTTGATGCCGATGGAGATGAGCGAATCGCCTTTTTCTACCGAATAGAAACGGCTGTCCGAAGTCTCTTGCGGCGAAAAGATTAATTCCACATTAAGCCTGCCAAGATCATCGGCAACCTCATCCCATTGGGCGGTGCCAATGCTCAGTCGGGGCAAGGCGTCCCGGTACAGATCGCGGGCTTCCTGTTTGTTGCCGGATTTCTCGGCGAGCCTGCCCAAGCCTGCCGTAGCCGCTGCCTGCTGTTCGGGCGCCGCGTTGTCGCGGACGGATTCATAAATCTGCTGTGCCTCATCCTGCTGACCCATCCGCTCATACTGCCGCCCTTTCTCCACATTCAAGGCGGGAAATTCGGGGCTGCCCGCGAAAGTCTCGCAAGCCTTTGATAACAGCTCAAGGGCGCTCTCTTGGTTATCCCGTTTATTTTCAATGGCTGCCTGCAAGAGGATCGCGCGGGGCGTGAACACGGCGTCTCTGCCGTTCAACAGGGGCTTCAGTATTTTCTCAGCCTCATCGTAAGCGGTGCTATTGAAATATTCGTTCGCTTCTTGCAGCTGCTCTTCCATACTGTGTTTGGATGCGGCACCAAGGGCGGGCAATACGCTTCGCGAACGGGCGTAGAGATAGGGACCCACGAGAATGAGAATAAAAAGCAGCGCAACTACGCCTACAATCAACGCTAAACGCGGTTCTGATTTTTTCTTTTTGCCAAAATAGATCTTTTTCATGTTAAATCCTTGAATCTGTAACCCGTGTTAGATCCAGCAGTAATTCCGTACAAGATTGATAGCGTCGGGTGATGTCCCGTCTCAGACATTTCAAAACAACCTTATCCATTTGCGTGGGAATTTCCGCATTCACCGAAGAGGGCCGCGGCCATTTATAAGAAGAACTCAGAATTTGCTTCTGGATCTCTTTGGTCGACTTCCCGCTGCAGGGATGGCGGCCCGAAAAAAGTTCAAACATCGTAATACCGAAAGAGAAAATATCGGAGCGGTGGTCTAGGCTTTTTTTGCGCAGCTGTTCGGGCGACATGTAGAGGCGCGTGCCTCCCACTTCTTTCGCCCAGCGCATACGCCAATTACTCGTCGTTTTAGAAAGCCCAAAGTCCACGATTTTGATCTGTTTACCGTCGCGCGAAAACAAGAAGTTCGCCGGCTTAATATCTCGGTGAACCACGCCATTTTGATGCAGGAAATCGAGTCCTTCACAGAGGCACACAATAATACTCGTCATTTGTTTCATCGTCAAAATTCGGTTATCAATGAAATGTTTCAAGTTATAACCGTCAATATATTCCATAACCAAGCAGCGCCGCAGGTTGCCGTCGTTGTCTTCCTGAATCATAATGTCCTTATCCATCTTAATGATGGTGGGATGATTCAGAGACGCAGCAATGATGATCTCGCGCCGCAAATAATCACGCTTGGCACGTTTCTTATCCAAGTCATAGCGGCGATCCAAAATTTTAATCGCCACCGTAACGTCGCGGACCGGATCCAAGGCCTTATATACCGTACCCATACCGCCGCTGCCTATGGGCGCAATGATCTTATAAGGGCCCACATGGGAAAATTCCAAATCATTGTCTTCATGATGGGTGTTGCGATGAATCTGTTTGCTCTTGGGAGTGGTGCCCAAGCCCGGAATAAGTTTTTTTAAAAAGCTCATGATCTTGCAATCCTCTTGCAGAAAACACGCTCACAGCGCAGCACTAAATCAATTGACGCTAGTTTATCACGGACGCTTATTCCCGTGCCAACCCGTTTTTAATGGCGCTGCGCTTCCAAGCATACTATTGTACCCTGTAGACTAGCCCTGACGCTAGACAGAAACCTTAGTTATTCTCCTTCACGGTATTGCAAAATGATCCACAAAGGACTCTTATACGGCGGCATGGGCATGGGCACGCAAAATGGCGCGGCAACACCACCGCAGCCGATGCCCTTATTTTTTGTTCATGGCCCGCCGTAAAAAAGCAGGGATCGACAAATTCACTTCTTCTTTTTCCGGCACTTCCGCAGGCATGGGCACGCCTAAAGGCAGTTCTTTTTGACCGGACACGCTCTTTTCCGGCTTAGGTTTATTCGGCATAACGCGCTTGGGCGCGGCACTTATCGGCGCTGTTTCCGGTCTCGTATTGATTTCCGGCATTAAGGACGACGGTTTCGCTGCTTCGCTGACCGGAGCCGCTTTCTCAATAACGAGGGGCGTAGGATTAAGGCTTTGTTTCACGGCCTCAGACATGCGCCGGGGCTTCGTATATTCAGAAGGATCCCGTTTCGGGAAGCCCGCAGCAATCACCGTAATTTGAACTTCAGGACGATCGTCCTTATCAATCATGGTGCCTGCAACAATCTTCGCCTCATTGCCGATGCTGTGCATAATAAATTCATTCGCGTTGTTCACTTCTACGGTACGCAAATCTTCGCCGCCCCGAACGTTGATAATCACGCCTTGGGCTCCTTCAATCGTAGACTGCTCAAGCAACGGACAGGTGATCGCTTCTTGCGCCGCACGCAAGGCGCGATCGTTGCCCTCCGCCACGCCAATGCCCATGAGTGCACGGCCGCGCGCTTCCATCACCGTACGCACATCGGCAAAGTCTACGTTAATCAATCCCGGCTCCGTGATCAGCTGCGAAATGGCGCGAACCCCATCATGGAGCACTTCATCCCCTTTGCGGAAAGAATCAATAAAACGCGTGTCTTTATCGCTTAGATAGGCGATGCGGTCGTTGGGCACAACAATCAGGGAGTCCACATGCTCTTCCAGTTCTTCCAGACCGGCCAGCGCATTGTCCATGCGCTCTTTACCCTCATAACTGAAAGGAAGCGTTACAATGGCGACAACAAGTGCCCCCGCCGCGGCCGCCTCTTCCGCCACGATAGGCGATGCGCCGGTGCCCGTCCCGCCGCCCAGACCGGCAGCGAGGAACACCATATCGGCACCTTCCAAGACGCCGCGCACCCGTTCCCGATCATCTTCGCAGGACTGGCGCCCCACTTCAGGCTTGGCGCCCGCTCCCAAACCGCGGCCCCATCCGATCTGCAGACGCGTCGCAGCCAAGGAGCTTTTCAAATCCATGGCATCCGTATTGATCGCGATAAAATCCACATTGGTCATACCCGCTTCAATCATGCGATTAACGGCATTGCCGCCGCCGCCGCCAACTCCACACACCTTGATCACTGCACCTTTATCAAAACTCTCTCGTTCTTCAAAAGAATCCATAACATGCCCTCCGGCGCTTACGCCTAATAAAGATTAATGCTGCTAATAACACGGTAAAAGGTTCTCGAAACGAAGATCGAGATAATAATCACAGGGGATAAAGCCGTTTTTTTCGTCCCAAAGAATGGCCAAGTTCTCGATTTGGGCTTCGAAGTCGGCACGGCCCCAACGTAGCTCATAAGGTAATTCTTCAAAATACATGCAAAGCGAGTCGTGGCTTTCCGCAGACAATTCCGACAAGGTCAGGTCTTTAGCAAAAGGCAAAGCCTTGAACAAACCCCACAATTTCAGCGCTTCGCCTAGCTCAACGCTTTCAATGGGCTTGCCGATTTCCAAGGCGAAAAGATTGGGAAGGTTCGTGATCAGCGGATCCGTATGAAACGAAAAAGGAGACAGCTCACGTAATACAAATTGGTCTTGATCGATCTCAAATAAATGGTTGTTGACCATAACCGTTGCAATGGGCCGACGCTCGTCAATCCTAAGATACACTTTACGATAACGAAACATTTTTTCAACGGCACAGTGCTTCACATAGGGAAGCGCTTCCAGGCGCCTTTGAACTGCCTCGGCATCAAGAAAAAAGATGTTGTCGTCAACCGTAATGCCTGAATCCCGCTGTATATCTGCTTCGTTCAGCCAATTCAATTGGTCAAAACTAATCTCTTGTACAGAAAAGGAAGGCGACGAAGTGACGTAGTAAAAAACACCGATGATGGCGACAGCCCCCAGATAGCCCACCCATCGACCGGAGCGCTTTGCCCCACGATTCTTAACCTTGCCTTTGGCAGCGCCCCGTTGCGATGAAGACTTTTTCCAGATCATAGCATCAAGTTCCTCCCTAGGTTGATTTTAAATGGCTTAACAACGGTTGCGCAATACGATTGATATTGCCTGCGCCTAAAATCAAGACTACATCGCCCGATTCCAGATCGGGAACCAACAGTTCCGGAATCCCCTCCATTGCGCCCACCAACTCCACATGGCGCGCGCCCAGCTTGTGGGCGGCATCCACGATGAGACCCGCATCCACACCGGGCATGGGCGCTTCACGGGAAGGATAAATGTCCGTCACCAACGTGCGGTCGGCCAACGCCAAGGCGGCGGCAAATTCATCACAGAAAAATTTGGTGCGGCTGTAGAGATGGGGTTGGAACACGCAGATGATACGCTTCGCGTCCATCCAGCGCGACGCCTCAAGGGTGTGGGTAATTTCCGTGGGATGATGGGCGTAGTCTTCAATAACCACGACACCCTTCTCCTCGCCGCAGAGCTGCATGCGACGACGTACGCCGCCAAAGCTGCGCAGCCCGTCGGCAATCGTGGGGAAGCGGATGCCCAGACACAAGCCAACGGCACAAGCGCCCAGCGCATTTTGGATATTATGCTCGCCGATGGTATTCACCTCCAACGATCCCAAAGCTCCCACAGGCGCCAAACGCGCATCGTGACAGACCACTTCAAAACTCGTCTTCATATCTGCCAAGCGATGACCGTAGGAACGCTGCCCGTCATGGCCGCTGCGCTGCACGCGTACAGCCTGCAACGAAACATCATCGCCCAGTCCGTAGGTCAGCGTGACACTCTCGATTTCAGGAAGGATATCCCGACAATGGGCATCGTCGCCGCAAAGGATGGAGTAGCCGTAGAAAGGCGTCGTATTGCAAAAGTCAACAAAGGCGCGCTTGATGCGGTCAATGGTTCCATAGTATTCCAAATGCTCGGCATCAATATTTGTGACCACGGCGATGGTGGGATGTAAGCGTAAAAAGGAGCCGTCATGTTCATCGGCTTCCGCCACCAAATAGTCGCCCGTACCCCAACGCGCATTGGTGCCGCTCCGTTGAAGGATACCGCCTACAATGGTGGTCGCGCCGAGATTGGCGCCATCGAGAAAAGCACTGATCATGGAGGTCGTTGTGGTCTTGCCGTGGGTCCCGCCAACGACCACCGCATTGGGTTTAAGACGCATCAAATCGGCTAAGAGATCGCTGCGATGGATCACGGGGATGCCCCGTTCCCGGGCATGGACAATCTCAACATTATCTGCTGGAATGGCGGCGGACATGACAACGATACCCGCATCGCCCACGTGTGACGGGTCATGACCTTCTTTAAAATCAAGGCCGTAGCGTTGTAAACGCGTGGTGATGCCCGACGCCTGTGTATCGGATCCGCTGACTTCATAACCGAGATTCAAGAGGATCTCGGCGAGGCCGCTCATGCCGATGCCACCAACGCCAACAAAATGAACTTTTCGTCGCAATCCATTCACACCAAATTCCTCTATACCCAATATATAGTGTTGAAACAGAGTATATCATAAACGAAAACACAACACAAGGTGTTTGAATGTACAAGCGCAACTTTACGGTCTAGGCTATAGAAATGACGGAAAAAGAGTGGTTTATGAGGATTCTATGGGGCCGCCCGCCCAACACTGACAACATGGACGAAATGGACAGAATGGACAAGACCCGCTGGTTCCCAACTTTCCAGTTGGGAACCCAATAGGACGCGACATTTCATTTCGCAGGGTTCCGCAAAGGCTTTGATCGTTTCGCAACGTTTAGGGTTTTCGTCCATGACCCTAACTGTCGATGGCGGAGCAGGCGGCGGCGCAATCCCTACTTCTTGCGCTATACCCGGATCGCCGCAACACCCCGCAACCACGCTTTGACGCATCCCCTGTAGGGGCGAGATTTATCGCGCCCTAGTGGGTCACCCATTCTAAAATACTGCCCCTAGAAAAGTGCTGTCTCGCCTTGGTTTGAGACGGATTTAAAATTGCATTTACCCTTGATAATGTGCAAGAATACAATCCAAGGACGGAAGGCCTTGTCCGGCATAATATCCAGTTTAATATGAATACG
>JAAYJI010000326.1 GCA_012523015.1 Candidatus Hydrogenedentota bacterium | reverse complement strand
GCCCACGAGTGTGGCAGTACCGCCTATGTTTGAAAACAGGGCTTCCAAAATCAAAAACGGCGCTGTAGGTAATTCAAGGATTTGGGTGATCAGAATGGTTATAGGCGCAACCAACACTACGGTGGTAACGTTATCCAAGAATGCGGAGAGCAAGGCGGTAGCGGAAAGCAAGCCAATAAGGATGATCAAAGGATTGCCCCACGCACGCTGGGCAATAAATATGGCTACCCATTCAAACAAGCCCGTCTGCGCCAAAATATCCACAACGGTCATCATGCCGATAAGCAAGAAAATTACGTCAAGATCAATGCTTTCCAAAGCAGCATCGTAGGGCATGACGCGCAATAAGAACAAGGCAGTGGCACCCAACAAGGTTGCGAGAACGCGGTCGAGTTTTTCGGTAACCATTAAAATGTAAACAACAAAAAATATGATAATTGAAGTGATCATGGTCTAATTCCAAAATGAACGCCCATAGGGGGACAGGCAGTATTCAGACATCAATAACACGCTCAAGAACAAGGATACGGTCGATTACACCAATACATTTTTTATCTTGAACGATATAAACTTGGGGCCGCTGATGGATCGCCAATTCAAAGACAATCTCCAGAAGCGTCGCTTTGAGCGGCATGGCGCAAAAATCCCGTACCATCACGTCTTGCGCAAGGGCATGGCTTTCATCAGCAAAGTACTTTTCAAAGGGATCAAACTCACGTATAAAAGCGACACTTTTAAGTTGTGTGAAAAAGTGGGGCATGCCCAGCTTGAAAAGATTATCGCAGGTAATCTCCCCGACAAGTGTGCCGTCTTCTTCGCAAACAGGTACCGTGTCCAAACGCTGCTCATTCATCAACTGCGTCACTTCTTTCAGGGGCGTGCCGGGATTAACGATATGGGTAGGCGTACGCATAATATCCCGCGCTTTCAACACGACATCTTTTTCAACTACGTGTTCCTGAATGTAGGCATAGAAAGCAGACACACCGCTCTGCGCTAAGAAGGCGCTGCGCTTTTCCGGCGATGCAAAAATCCGTGCCGATTGGGCGATCAACTGAAGCGCCGTCTGCGGCTGATCTTCGGGAACCACAATCAAAAGCACAATAGAAACGGGTTTGCCGTCAAGAGAGCCGAAATCCAAGGGAGGATCCACAAGGGCCAAAGCGACCACCGGTTGGCTGAGCCCTTCAATGCGCGCGTGCGGAAAAGCCACCCCATGCCCTAACCCTGTAGCGCGTTCTTCTTCCCGTTCTTTTATTTTTTGCAACAACAGCGCCCTTGAAATATCGTGTTTTTGAGCTTGCAACACAGGACTGCCAAGCATACGATCCACCAATTGTGTGATCAAATCCCAACGATCAGAAACCTGCGGATGCAATAATACAAGGGTTTCATCAAAATAAGCCAAGGGTTTCATTACAAGAATCCAAATTAATTAGGAGTGAATAAGGTCAGAGCGGGGAGAACACTATAGAGTATATCACAGGCAAGGAAAAATTGTAAAATAGCAAGAAGAAACGGAGTAGAAAAATACCTTTCCCTTCACGTCAGCCTGTCTTGATAGAAAGAGATTAAAAAAAAGACTTCTCGCCTGCAATTTAATGACAAAACAAAGTTTTCTAATTTGATACAACACGACATTACTATAGATACAGAACACATACTTAAAGCTATTTATTTCCGTGAATATGGTTGACATTTTAGGTGTTATCAGATAGAATTAATGAGGTAATCGGTTACTTGATACATAATAACCATACGTCTCATAGAAACTGTAAAAAAGAACCGAATAAATCATTCTCCCGCTTACGTTGGGTACGGGCAAAAGGCATTGCCGGAAAGGAGTTAAAAAGTCCTCATCAATAAGGACAGAAGCCGTGAAGCTCAGTGGCAAAAAAAAATCAGCCTCAACGCTTTTCCGGTTGATTTCTTAATTTACCAGGAACATATTTTTTTTAGGATTTTTGATTTACTGAAAAAACAAATCGGCTGCATCAGCCAAATGGAAAGGAATGAGGAATGAAACACTTTGTGTATAGTCTGCTTTTTCTTGCAAGCGCAGCATTGCTTCTGCCTGTTGTAAACGTTTATGGACAAGCTTCGGAAACGTGCCCCGATGGCTCCCTGTTCAGTCAACCGCCCACCATAGGGACTGAGCCCCGCATTTGGGGAAATGATGGATTGATTGACACAGTGGTCTCTTTGGGACACCTCACGTATGCAGATATGCCGACTCCCTTTGACGACTTTACTGTGTCCGATGATATTGGACAACTTGTTTGGTGGGGTACGGAAACGGACCTCTACAAAAATCCGGGCGATCGCTTTGCTGACATCTTTTCCATCTTCTTTTACGAAAATGCGGCCACCGATCCGGTTACGCCCGGCGCGGTCTACAAAAAATATGAAAACCAATTGGTTACCAAAGAATATACGGGTAAGATATATTTATTTTACAAAATATATAAATATACCTTGACATTGCCTGAAGCTTGTGACTTGCGGGAAGGCTGGATTTCTATCAAAGGTGACCTTGCCGGCAGTGTGGATCCCACAGACCCCAACGATCCTGCTAAAGCACGAGGCTTTGTCCATATGTCCTCCTCTTCCGGCAATGAGATATTGTGCGAATATAGGGAAGATTACGATCCTTTCCGATACCGTACCGGCGATCGCTACGATCTTGCCCTCTGTTTATTGGAGGGACCTTCACAAGTTCCTGATGTAGAAGGAATGTTGCTGCCTGATGCAGAAGCTGCCCTTGCCGATGTGGGATTAATCG
>JAAYJI010000325.1 GCA_012523015.1 Candidatus Hydrogenedentota bacterium | reverse complement strand
GCCCATGCCGCCGCCCATGCCGCCCATGCGACCACCACCCATGCCGCCGCCATAGCCGCCCATGCCGCCACCCATGCCGCCCATACCACCACCGGCTATACCGCCGAAAGAGTTGCGCAGTACGACTTTAAAGAGGGTTTCTGAACCGGCGTTTCTCAATTCATAATAACGGGTTTCGAGTTTTTCAAAAGATTCCCGGCGAATAACAGAGGGGCGGGTTATCCAGATAAATCCGGGCTGAACCGCATAATCCAGACCGAGCGGGCGCAACAGTGCTTGCAAGGCTTCCGCCAAGGACACGTTTTTCATGTTGATATAGGGCACTCTGCCGTCGGTTTTTTCTCCGTAAATTTCATCGACTTCACTGGTTGCAACAGTTGAACCGGGAACTGCTCCCGGCTGTGGCGCCGGTGCAGCACCAGCCGGCGGGAAGGGAGCAGGCGAGGGAGCACCGGGAATTCCGGGAGGCATCGCGCCGGGACCACCGGGCATTCCGGGGGCTTGTTGCGTGCCGTAGATGGGAGATTCTTTGGGAGGCGGAGCAACAACACGGTTATCGATAACAATATTAACGTCCCAACTGTCTGCGATAAAGTCAACGATTTCACTGATATGAATATCTTCGAACTCAATACTTACCGGTGATTCGAGTATTTGCTCAATGGGACTTTTTTCTTTGCTCTCACTACCCACTTCTTCAATCTCGGGCACAGAAAAACGGACGGGTTTAATACCTCTTGCATCGGCACCTTCAGGAAGTCGTTTTGAACTTTCAATAAAATTGCGGATCCGTTCGCGATCTTCCATAACACCTGCTTCAGATTCGGTAACAGCCTGTTTGTGTGCGCCAATAGTTGCTTTATGCAGCATTTCCTTGGCCTCGCTGTTTTCTGGATCAATCAATAATACGTTGCTATAGATTTCGACTGCCGTAGCATATCTTTCCGCTTCCATATATTGGACGCCGAAACCGAGTAATTCTCTGACACGATCCCGTCGAATTTCGTCTGCGGAAAGATCCATTTTCCCTTCAGTGGCGCGCAGCGCGGCGGGATCCACGGTGAGGAAGGTGGGAGCTGCGTCTGCTGCAGCCGTGACGCCGACGGTTTGTGCGAGTTTAGCATTGGTCTTTTCCTGGAAACTGCGTGCAGATTCTAGGGACGGATCCAGGGCCAAAGCGCGGTTAAATTCGGTCAGTGCTTCTCTATATAAATCTTTCTTATAGAGTTCGACACCGCGCCGCAGATATTCTTCCGCTTCGCTGATGGCGATGACTTGATCACTGACTTGATCAATAACCGTGTTTTCAGATGACGGTGAAAGCGATTCCAAAGGTATCACTTCTACCGTATTTTCCGGGATACTCGCTTGTTGGTTTTCATTTACCCCGGATACTGTCTGCGCCTCAGTAACATCCTGAGCGGCTGAGGAAAAGACAGTGAGGCAGATGCCAACCATCACTCCAAGCAACACCAAATACTGTTTATTCTTTCTGTTCATGACTGCTCTATCCTCCCGCTGTTTGCGGTACATGCTGATTACGGTCACGCCTTTATCGCTTTCTCCGCTTTCTTGTCACTATTTCTTCAACGTAAATTGTCGTGCATATCGTTCAGAATAAATCACGACACTCTCTTCTTCCGCATCAATCGATATTAACTCAAACTCTTCAAACTGCTCGCCCTCTGAGTACCATTTCGTTGTACTCGCCGTGCGCAACTGCGCACGGGGGCGACCACTGACATCCTGTATTTTCAACAACGTGATGTTCAAATCTTCCGGGCGTATCTGTTGGGAATCTCTGGAATCAGTAGTACTCCCGTAATACCAGAATGGGTTGCGCTCATAAAGCGATGTATAGGTTCCCGGCACCCCATCTGTCGGTACCATTGGCGGCCGACTGGGAAGTCCAAGGGATTCTTGGTCTGTTCTGTCGTCCGGCAATTCGGTCAGAGGAATAGGAATCGCCGGCCATGCCGGTGCTTCCGGAACTGAAATAATGCCATAAACACGGTACATGAGTACTAATACCAAAACGATCAGTACCATGCGTTCCTTGTTATTCCAGAACCACAAGCCTATTTTTCTTAATTTATCCATGTGTTACCACATCCAAAAACCAACGTTCAACTATTTTAAAAGACTCTTTAATCACGAAGGTCTGTAAAGTATCACGCGTCTAAACCAACGCCAAAAACTGCCGAGAATACCTTCAGGTGCTTGACGTCGACTGTCTCGTCCGGTTTCCATCGCCGGCGCGGGCATGTCTGTGTCCAAAGCTGTAAGATCAGGTTCATCCTGAGGTCGCCGATAATTCGCTTGGGTCACTAAGCAGAGCACGTCAATCTGCGGCTCCACATTATACCCAATATATGGATAGCTCAACTTGATACCATCCACCGTGAAATATCTGGATTCCTGCGACAACTTTTCAAGAAATCGCACCAGATCTTTTGCAGCAAAAGAAAGATGCAAGCCCACCGTTTGCAATCCGAGCATATTATCATAGCTCTCAGGAATGCGTCTCGGCCACACAACAATATCTTGCACACTGGACGCATTGGACTCGAGCAGCATTGTAGAAAATTTAATGCCGAAGCTGAGTTCTCTGAGGTTTCTCTCGACCTCTGCCCAGGTCACATTGCGTGCGCTCCAATCTTCCTCTTTCGCTACGCCAAATTTGGCTCTTAAATCACCGGGGAAACGATTGTATGCGCCCATACGTTCGTAAACTTTGGCATAGAAATCCGCCAACATTTTGTTGGTCTCTTCCGTGTACCAAAATTTCAACATCCTGCCTTCGGGCGGAATGACTTCCAACTCGTACATATCGCCAAAATTAAAATAGCGGGCGCGTTCTTCCCGAGATTCTTTCCAAGGCTGCATTTGATTCTGCCACTGTTCAATGAGCAGCTCCGGTTGATAGCCATGGAAATTATCTTGAAGTTGCAAAATTGTTTTTTCAAGAGAGTCACAAAGCCGCGCATCTTCTTTATAGCCGTCGAAGATGGCTTTGAAATAAAATTGCCAGGCGCCAAACAAGGCGCCGCCAAATAAAAGAAGGAGGCATACACCGATTATTTGGGCTTTATACTTCACGCTTGACCTCCCTCCCGCGCCTGAATTTCAGGATTAGGCCGATCCTGCGTCCGTCGGAATTTGACTTCAATGGTGAACGTGATCAAATAGGAAGCGCCCGGCTGGATCGCCGTCTTCGATTCTCCACCCGCCGCTTTTGACGCATCATAAAGGGTGTCCATTGCAACACGTTGCCCACTGCCTTCACTAAAGAGGACTTTTTCTGCACTTATATAGGAGCCGTTAGGCAGTTGGCGTGCTGATAGTTCCAAATTCTCAACAAATTCTTTGATCGCCTCGTCAGATTCGGCTAGGCCTTGAACAATAAATCCGTTGGGTATGCGCACCGGCGAACGGTCAACAGCGCTTTCCGCCTGTTGTCCGTCTCCACCCATCATACCGGCTCTCACTCCGATGCCGCCTCTGGGCTGGATTCCTGTGAATCCGGGTGTGGTACGTGCGCCGCCGCCTGCCCCGCCTCCAACCATTCGCATTCTTCGACCGCCGTCATCATCATCTTGGTCTTGTTGCTGCTGGTCACCTTGACCGCCGAAGAAGGTTGACTCTAGAGAAGAGAACCATATGGATTTATTGGTAGGTCTCGCCTCATTTAAAAAGGCGATTTCATCGAGCCAAAAACGGCGTTGGCGACGCGCCCGGTCAAGAACACCGAGCTGCCCTTCCAGCCGCTGTAAATGCTGCTGACGTACATCTAGTTGTCGTTTTAATCCGGATTGGGGCACACTTGATC
>JAAYJI010000324.1 GCA_012523015.1 Candidatus Hydrogenedentota bacterium | reverse complement strand
TTTTGAACGGGTCATCGAAGTATTCAAGGCGCACAATATCGGCTATTTCTTCTATAACGGCGGCAATGACTCGATGGACACGGCGCATAAAATCGCCCTCCTCGCAGCAGAACACGGTCTAGAACTGATCTCTGTCGGTGTCCCCAAAACCATTGATAACGACGTGGGCGATTCAGAATTTAAACTCATTGATCATACGCCCGGCTACGGCAGTGTTGCCCGCTATTGGATGGCAATGGTACAAAATGCAAACGAAGAAAACGCCGGATCTTCCCCCGCTGATCCCGTGCTCGTGCTGCAGGCCATGGGCCGCCGCATCGGTTTTATCCCGGCTGCCGCCCGCCTCGCCGATCCCAAACGGGAAATGCCGCTGCAAATCTATATGGCAGAATCCAAAGTCTCTCCCGAAGAAATGTGCGATCAGGTCAATGACCAATTAAAACGAGATGGGCGCTGTGTCGTTGTGGTCAGTGAAGGCTTTGAAGTGGGCGAGCTGGGCGAGGTCAAAGACAGCTTTGGCCACACCAGTTTCGGTTCTTCGCAAATGACGGTGGCGCAACAAGTAGTCAACCTTCTCAATCAAAAAGGCTTGCCTGTCACAGGCAAAGCACGGGGTCAAGTGCCGGGAACCGATCAACGTGCCACCACCGCCTATGCCTCTATCGTTGATCTTGATGAAGCGTATAAAGTGGGCCAGCAGGCGGTGCTCATTGCCGCATCCGGCGAGAACGGATGGATGTCTACGCTGCTCCGAGAACCGGGACTCATTTACAATGTGCGCTACGACAAAGCGCCTCTGGAAGCGGTCGCCAATTCCGAACGCACCTTCCCTGCCCAATGGATTGCGGAAAACAAAATAGACGTAACCGATGAGTTCGTCGCCTATGCAAAACCACTCATCGGAGAGGATTGGACGAGTGTACCCGTGATTAATGGACGACAACGCTTAGCACGGTTGAAAGCCATTTTTGCGGATCAGCAATTGCCGGCTTATGTGCCGCAAGGCTACCGAAAGCCATAAAAACGGCGCGGTCGGCTGTGCTCCTTTCAGCGGGCAGAAGGGCCTTACTCTACTGCCTATGACAAGATGAAGCCAAAGACTTACAAGTGATTTTATACTATGGTATATGTGCTCTTACTCTATCTGATGGGAACCTTGCCGATGAGCATTCCAAATGACGGACCCATGTTCGCGCCCGACTTCTTTGAAACGGGCAGCGGAGCCCTATGGCGCCACGATTATGATGAACCTTTGGTGATGAATGACTGGTTTCTTGCCGGACCGGGCCCGGGCATCGAACGAGCCGACTGGATTCAGGCTGCCCTACGCTGGCGCAAGCGCGCCCTTGCCGGGACAGCCCGATACCTTCATCTGGTAAGTGATGGAGGTAAAGGCTGGCTTCGCTTAGCGGCGCCCCTGTCTAAAACTCTGGATTTACGGGGCGGAGACGATATTTTTCTTTCTGTCACCCTCCGCCACGTCACAGGATCAGGAAGATTGCGCTTCACACTCAAGCATCCGAACCCAAGCCAAGATGCCGTCATGACCTCCTATCTAGACATCCCCGGAGACGGGGAATGGCATAACCTGTCCCTCTCCCTTAGCTTGGATTCGGGGCCGGAAGCTGCCCAAGGACTGCTCCCGGAATTATGCTTGGAAAGTACCGACGCTGAGCAAGAAGCACAAGCCGACCTTGCCGGCGTCATCATCGGCATTGACGACACAGAACGTATGCAAGCCTTTGGTGAAATGCTGCGCAACCTGGATACGACCCACGTATGCCGCTGCGTCTACGATCGTGACGATTTGGATTGGACGGCCGCCACCTTCACGAGTTATTTTTTCTCCCTCTACGATCAACGTTTCTACGATTCTGAAACGGGCTATGATATAAGCGGTTTTCTGGACACGATGCGCCAACGCTTCGGTAAGCTGGACACAGTTATCCTCAGCTCCGCCTACCCACAAATCGGATTGGATGATCGAAACCAATTTGATTTCTTCAACGATCTGCCCGGCGGCATGGACACTTTAAAGGATATGTGCCGCCGTTTCCATGAAGAAGAGGTGCGCGTCCTCATTCCTTATCTGCCTTGGGATCAGGGTACAAGGAAAGACGAAGACCCCGAAGCTAAAATGGCGGCATTGGTCAGCGAGATCGAAGCAGACGGTATTTTCCTAGACTCCTTACAGGGCGCAAGCAGTGCTTTCCGCCAACTGGTCGATGCGCACCGTGCCGGCGTAGCATTGGTTCCCGAATTAAATCCGCCTGTACGCCAATTGAGCCTGTGCAATATGTCTTGGATGGAAGGGGCGCAGGATACAGATCCGCCGGGCATGCCCCTGTTGAAGTGGATTGAACCACGACACATTCAATACGCCACAACGCGCTGGGCGCGTTCCCGTCAGGCGGAAATCGAGAGCGCATTTTTCAATGGTATCGGCATGCAGCTTTGGGAAAATGTCTTTGGCACAGCAAATCCCATATCCGATGAAGACGCCTTGCTGTGGAAACGATGTGCCGCTATTCTCCATCAATTTCCCGAAGTGTTTATCTCCCATTTGTGGGATCCTTTTTATCCGTCCGTACAAGAAGAAGTCCTTGTCCATCGCTGGCCCGGCTCCCCCACGACCCTCTTCACCTTATACAACACCGAGGAGCCCATGGTTCATGTTCCTCTCCTTCGGTGGCAATTCCCCGAGGACAGACGCTCCGACAATATGCACGTCTATGACCTGTGGAAAGGCTGCGAGACTCGTTGGGAAATGACGGAATTCGGGCGCGTCCAAATTTGGGGCGATATTGACCGCATCAGCTGTATTGCCGTTGTCTTCGGCAATGAGCCCCGTCTTGAAGAATTTATGCAGGAACAGGCTGCTTTGGCGGCAGAAAAAACAACGACAACGAAGGTAACGATCAGCCCTGTGCCGAAGCCCGCGCCCGAGTCTGTCCCTCCCACCGACGATAACACCGGTATGGTTCTCATCCAGGGCGGCGAACAACGCATGCAGCTCCGTCATCCCCGCAGTGAATACGGATGCTACCCCGATCCCGGCACGGAAGCCGATGATCTGCATCGCTTCACGGGTTTTCCCTCGGAGCAGCCCCACATCAGCCATGACTACACCGTAGAACTCGCCAACTTTTGGATCGATGAGGCGCAAGTCAGCAACGGCGACTACAAGCGATTTCTGGAAGAAAGCGGTTACGAACCCGACCGCCCCGAAAACTTCCTGCGCCATTGGCCTGACCGCAAAATGCCGGAAGAAATCGCGGAACTGCCCGTGGTCAATGTGGACTTGGACGATGCCCGCGCCTATGCACGATGGGCAGGGAAACGGCTGCCTACAGAGGCGGAATGGCAACGTGCCGCCCAAGGCGAAGATGGAAGGCTCTGGCCGTGGGGCGATCGATTCGACGCCGGTAAATGCGCGCCCTCAGGTGCTGCGCCCATGACGGTGCGTTCACTGCCCGAAGGACGCGGACCGAATGGCCTGTATCACTGCAGCGGCAATGTTTGGGAATGGACTGAAAGCGAATACGAAGATGCCTTCACCCGTTTCTGTATCATCCGCGGCGGCGCGTCTTATCAAGCGCAAGGCAGCGACCGCTATAGGACAGGCGGCGCGCAGCCTTTGAATCATCATGAAAAATTCTTGCTCCTTTGGCCGGGATTAGACCGCTGTGCTACCGTTGGCTTCCGTTGTGTTAAAGATTCAAGATGAGTATGGAACCGCCCTCGTCGCAGGACACGAACAAGGCCATGAACAAGAATCATAACGACAAAACAAAAAGAGCGCACCGCAGAAAACCATGGATCCGAACGCAGATAATCCTGTTTTCGATTATCTTAATCATCTTCGTGGTTTCCTTCTCCCTGCTTATTGGACTCAAAATGTATGCGACGGGCAAACTGGAAGTACACATTGCCGCGGTTCGTGATACGGGCGGGCCCACTACCATTGAGGAGTTAATCCACTGGCAAGAAGACTTCATGGATTCCCAAGGGCAGCCCGATGAATCCACGGCGGCGGCGCTTTATTCGCAAGTATTTTCTGCAATAGACGACAAAGATAATCCCCATCCCCTGGATGAACTCAGACAACTTGTAAACGGGATGATTGAGAACAACGAATTGCCCGCTGCGGAACCGGAACTGTTGCGAAAAGAACTTATGGAACGGCAGGCGCTCTTAGCGTTATTGTATCAGGCCGTTGCGTTGCCGGCAGGACATTATGATCCTGATTACAGCCAAATTTGGCAGCTGGATTTGCCTTATCTGAGCGGCACACGGCGCGCCTTATTATTACTCCGCGCCGAAATCTGCAGGGCGCTTATCCACAAGGAAGCCGATCAGGCAAGCAGGGCTTTTATAGCAGCAGGGGCATTGCTCCGCCCCTATTATTATGAACCTACCTTGAGCTCGCAATATGCCCGCATTTACTGCGTACGACTGATCCAAAGGATCTTTAATCTGATGTTGAACCATGTGGAATTCACGGGCGATCAGTTAACGCAATTCAGAGACGTTTTCGAATTTCCATCGCTCAAAGACGCCTTCAGCCGCACACTGATAGCGGAACGGGTATGGATGATCCAAAGTTATCTCAATCCAGAATTACTCATTCATGCCAGTGATAAATGGATTTACAGCACATCCATGAGCGATAAATTCGCCATTGCCGGTTCCGTAGGATGGTGGATTCCCGACTATAAACTCTATTTCACCGCTATGGAAAGGCTGATTCCGGCGATAACGCAAACTTTCCCGGAGGCGCAGCTTACGTTCTATCAAGAGATCTATCCAAGAAGTGCCTATTACCGCGCTCCCACGGCGGCCGCTCAACAAGAACCCCGCCTCCGGATGCGCCTGCCTGCGTGGCCCGGTCTGGAAAAGTTACGAGAAAATTATATCAACCTGCCCGAGGCGATCGCCGGGCATGATCTCAATATCGCTTTTGCCTTGACCGCCCTCCAAGTGGAACAGTACCGTGCAGAGCATGGTCAATGGCCCGAAAGCTTAGACAGTCTTATCCCTGAATATGGGGCGGATTTACCGGTGGATCCCTATACCTTGGAGCCGCTGGTCTATAGCATTGAGGAAGAAGGCGGCTACAAGATATCTACCCCGGTCATAGCATTACGGGACAAGGATCCTTTGAAAGATGCGTACTATCGGGCTCACTTCAAGGTCGATCGCTGAAGCGGCAGCGCTTAGCGTTTCGCCAAGCTGAGATGACGACAACCTTCCGCCACGTCCAACAGAAAAGCGCGCGCATCATCGGCATTCAAAGCATGGGGATTGAGCTTACCGCCGCGGCTGTATTTTGCCAGATTTTGTTTGCTCAGCATATTGGGCCGCAAAAAGCCCATTGTCCAATTTTCGAATAAGATCTCGTCAGTCTCGGTATATTCATGGAGGGTAATTTTTTCATGGCGCTTATCGGCCTTGATTCGTGCATAGATTTCATCGACAGCCTCACGGGGACCTTCCAGACATTGCATGAAAAAACTCTGGTCGTAACATAAGACGCCCGAGATTTGGCGGTCAACATTATTTTTCCGGGATACGGACAGAATCTCTTGCAAGGCTTTGGTGTCGCAAGAGCCGGTCATTGTACTTGAATATATAAGTCTAACTTTCTTCATCACATACCGCGATTCTAAATTTATTTAAGATAATTCTCTTGTGTTTGTTTGTTGGGGGTTCACCATAACTAACGCAAATAACGCTATTATTATTTCCTACTATAACAATACGGGAAACTCAAATCCAAAAGAGAGGTGATGCGCTTATGATCCGCTTGGAATAGGCGTTAGACCTAATACCTGCCATAAAAAAGCGCGCCCTTTTCCTCTGCCGAACATCGGTCTTTAAGACTGCGGATGAATTGTTAAATCAAATTACGTTATAATCCCTTTCAGGGGGTTGTTGCAGAAGTCTTTAAATTCCACACAAAAACACCATGGAGTATATACATGATTCAAGAAAACCACGCCGGTACTAAAATTCGGCAGCTGCGCGAAGCCGCACAACTCAGCATCGAAGCGCTCGCTGAAAAATGCCAAATGAACCCGGAACAAATCAACCATATTGAGACCGGTCAATTGCTACCCTCCCTATCGCCGCTCATCAAGATCGCCCGTGCTTTGGGCGTTCGTCTGGGCACTTTTTTGGATGACGAGGCGAACGGACAAACCCGTGTGTTACGGGGCGGCGAAGCGGAGTCGGTCATGCGTTTTTCCGGATCGGAATCGCCCGATAAAAGCATGCTGGACTTCTATTCACTTGCCGCCCACAAGCGGGATCGGCATATGGAACCATTCCTGATCAACATACACCCCGGTCAAGGAAAAGCGCCCGTCCTCTCTTCCCACGAAGGAGAGGAATTCATCTATGTTTTGAGTGGTGTCGTGGAAATCCATTATGGCAAAGAATCCTATCATCTCAACGAAGGGGACAGCATTTATTATGACTCGATCGTTCCCCATGAGGTGCGCGCCGCCAACGGCGTGGAAGCACGTATCCTCGCTGTTGTCTATGCGCCTTTCTAAATGATAGGCTTAACCTAGTCTATACAGGTGCAGATGAACCGCCTACAAAGGAAATGATCATGATTCGACGACATGAAGACATGGAGTGTGAAGTTCGCGATCAAATGCGCGGCGGCACCGGCAGTGTGACCATTCGGCATATGTTCAAGGAACAAGACTTCGGCGCAAAGATTCGCTTTTGCGCCTTCATCACCATCCCGCCCGCCGCAAGTATCGGGCTGCACCAACATCAACAAGAAGATGAAGTGTACATCGTTCTGTCCGGAACGGGCATCATCGAAGACGGAGCAGAACGGAGCCGTATAAAAGAGGGTGACGCCATTTTAACGGGCAAGGGCGCGTCCCACGCCGTATTGAATGACGGGACAGAAAACTTGCACATGGCGGCTGTTATTGCCTGTTACTAGGAGAGTCAGCATCATGAATATCCTGCCGGAAAGTTTGATTCTGCCGCCGCAAACGCGGCAAGGAAAAGGCAGTGCAGAACAATTGCTGGCGCACTGCGAAGCCTTCGGCCAACGAGGTTATCTCGTGTGCGGCCAGTCCCAAGTACGTAACGGTAACTTAGACCGCATACTCGCAAACGAAAAGGTTCATGCACAGCTGCGGGTTTGGATCTATCCCGGCGATGAACCCACCCTCAGCCATCTCGAAGAACTGCTCAGCCTTGTCCGTGAGCATAACCCCCATTGGATCGCCGCCCTTGGCGGAGGCAGTGTGCTCGATATTGCCAAGGCAGCGGCGGGGCTGCATCATGCCCCCTTACCCATACGCTCCTACCATGACGGCACACCGATCCCGCCCACGGCCACAGCATTTATTGCCGTGCCGACCACAGCGGGAACAGGCTCAGAGGCAACCATGGTCTCTGTGTTAACCAACGAGGATACGGGCGTGAAAAAGTCCATCCGCCATCCTTCCTTTTTAGCCCGCCTCGTCGTGTTGGATCCCCAGTTGTTGGAAGCCTGTCCGCCCCCGATTATGGCGGCTTCCGGCATGGATGCGCTGACCCAAGCCATCGAATCCTATTGCAGCCGCGGCGCTACCTGGCTGTCTGACACCTTTGCGATCAAAGCCTTCACCATGATCTATGAGAGCTTGGAGAAGGCGTGCTTGGGGAATGTTGAAGTCTTGCCCCAACTCTTAGAAGGCAGTTTTCTCGCCGGTATCGCCTTATCTAATGCGCGGCTGGGCTTGGTGCATGGCTTAGCGCATCCCCTGGGCGCGCGCTTTCACATACCCCACGGCAAGGTCTGCGCTGTCTGTCTGCCCTATGTACTCCGCTTTAATAGGGAAAGCATCGAAGAAAAATATGTCGTGTTGACCCACCATACAGGAGACGATTTGTTGACCGCTGTGGAAGCGCTCAACAAAAGGCTGGGCATAGAAAATCCTTTCATTGGAAAAACACTGCATGATCCCGAAGCCTTTATTGAAGAGACCCTCGCCTCGGGTTCGACCCAAGCCAATCCCAAAGAAGTCACAGAAGAAGATGTGTCCCGCATCTTGGACGAACTTTTCCAAGAATCATGAGAAACTGTCTCATGCCTTCCGCCCTTTATGCTAGGCGCAATTCTCTTGAGAACATGCCAAAAAGGCATGGACATTTTCGTGGGCCGTATCGCGGGTGATCTCACAGCCTGCCGCGAAAATGTAGTTGCCTGCCGCTTCCGCCTCACAGCGCCGGAGCGCCTGCTCGACGGC
>JAAYJI010000323.1 GCA_012523015.1 Candidatus Hydrogenedentota bacterium | reverse complement strand
TACATCGACATTGTCGGCTTTGATGCCTTCAGTAAAAATCGCGGTCGGGAAGGGCAAGACAACGTATTGAAATGGATGTCGACCCTTTTATCGAACCTGACTAAATCACAAGGCTGTTACGAATCGAGCATCGCCCACATGGGCCGCCAGCATTTCATCCTGATGCTGAAACTGGAGGACTACGAACGGTATTGCGCTGCTATGATCGAACAATTTGATACGGATGTGCGCCGTTTCTATACCCCGCAAGAATTGGACCAAGGCTTCTTATTGGCGAAGAGCGTCGACGGGCGCAGTGTGCATGCGCCCTTAATGGCACTTGCTGTCGGCGTTGCCCATACGCAGCACCGAAGTTTTAAGTCCGGCAAAAAGATGTTGGAGGTTCTCGCACAGGTACGCCAAAAAGCCCAACCTACCGAAGGGAAAAGCGTTATCTTTGTGGATCGGCGGCGTACTGACCGCTAGCCATAAAAAGGGCGCGGTACTTAGGGACTATATCCCTGTATTCCGACATGGCATAAAAGCTGTTGTGAAGCGCCTTTGATCAGCGGCACCGCATAATACCTTCGTGAGCGCTGCTCGCGACGAGAAAATGGTCTTCACCGAGTCCACAACTACTTTCTTTTCTTATACAACCATTAGTTTAAACCCTACGAGAGACCTATGCTTTATTCTTCATTTGGAAATACCGGTTTAACCATATCGCGCATTGGCTTTGGCGGCATGCGCTTTGAAAATCCTGCTGATACAGAAGCCATGGCTGAGATCGTCTACCATGCCTTTGAACGGGGCATCACCTATTTTGACACAGCGCCCACCTATTGCGACGATTATAGTGAAACGATCATGGGCATAGCGGTTAAGGAGATGCAAAAGACCCAAAAGCCTTTCTACCTTTCTTCGAAAACCATGGCGGCCGATCCCGATGCCGTCCGGCGTCAATGCGAAACCTCCATTGAACGCTTACACGTGGATGCCCTTGATTTTTATCATGTCTGGTGTCTTGTGCAGCCTGAAGATTTGGGGAAAAGAAAAGCAAAGGGCGTGCTCCGTGCGTTCCGACAGCTTAAAGAGGAAGGGCTGGTGCGTCATATCAGCGTGTCTACCCACTTAGAACATCAATACGTGGAAGCCATGCTCGAGGAAGGTGAAGGACTTTTCGAAAGTATGCTCATCGGTTTGAACTTACAGAACTACCATTTACGCAAGGAGGGCGTGCGGGCAGCAGCGGATCGGGGACTTGCAGTTGTCACCATGAACACGCTGGGCGGCGGCGTCCTTACAGAGCATGAAAAACATTTTCGCCATGTCACCGATGCGAGCCAACGGACCATGGTTCATACAGCGCTGCATTTTAATCTTTCTGTTCCCGGCGTGACCACAGCGTTGGTAGGATTTCGGAACAAAGCCGATGTGGATGATGCGGTTGCAGCTTTAGATTCTTATACGCCCATGGATCAGCAGGCTATCGATTCTCTGACCGAAACCATGAGCAGCTCCTATAAAGAATATTGCACGCAATGCGGGTATTGCCGAGATTGTCCCGAACACATCCCTGTGGTTCGCATGATGGAAGCCTATAATTTTTCACTGATGGACGCGCCGGGCACTGCGCTGCGTCATTTGAAATATCATTGGAATATTACAGATGTGGAAGATGTCTTGGCTGCCTGTACGCAGTGCCGGCAATGCGAAGCGGAATGTACGCAGCAACTTCCGATTTTGGATCGTTTCGAAGCCTTAAAAGAAGCGCAAAGGCAAGGCTTGGGCAAAGAAGAATAAGCTTCGGTCAGCGAGGTTTCTTTAACAGGTCGATGCACGCGTCATAGACTTGATCCGCCGTGATGGCATCCAGATACGCTTTTGCCTGCCGTTCTGTTAAATTGCGATCCAGTTCCTTGGGACCGGCATACAAGATATGGCTGATCTTGTTGTAGGGTTGGTGCTTTTGCGGGGAAGTACCGCCAAATATGGCGACTACCGGCACATCCATGGCGGCTGCAATATGCATAGGCCCTGTATCGCCGCCTACGTAAAGGGCGCAATGGCGGATCATACAGGCGTACTCTTTCAGACCGGGAGTCTCCGGCGCAATATGGGGATTACGCTTGCATTTTGATGCGAGCTTCTCCACACAAGCACGCTGACCGGGGCCCCACGTCAACAATACTTCAAAGCGTCCGTCAGATAAGAGCATATCGGCCAAGGCTGCATACCGATCAATAGGCCACTGCTTTGAAGGGCGGTCTACAGGCGCATGGAGCGCAACGATGCGTTTGGCGCTCTGGAATTGTTCTTGTACGTAGGCGTCAATAGCCTCTTCTACTTCTTCGGAAAGGGGAATGCTGTATTCGACTGCGCCGGGCCGTGCATTGGCCGCCTCACAGAGCAGCATATTCTCTTCCACACGATTGAGCAGCATGGACGGCAGACGCACTTTGTGGTTGGAAAAGAGATAGCCCAGCTCTTTGCCCCGTGGCGGCGCAAAAGCAAAACGGTCTTTGGCGCGCGTGAATCCGGCTGCGATACCGCTTTTGAAAATGCCGTGAAAATCTAAGACGATGTCATAACGGCTGTCACGGAGGGTTTTACAAAATTGTAAAAATGCAAGGACAGCTTTTTTGACTTCGGCAGGGCGTTTAAAGACATGTATCTGATCAAGGGCGGGATGGTCGAGCAGGATATCTTTGGACTTCTGTTCGACAGCCCAATCGATTTGGCCATGGGGAAAGCTGTGACGCAAGGCGTTTAAAGCAGGCAATACCCGTACAACATCTCCAATGGCGCTGAATCGGATGATTAAAATCCGAGGGAAACCGTTAATCATGAATAGAACCCATTTAAGGCGGGAAGCGATCTGTTTTCGGATTGAGGCAAACTGCGCCCCCATAGGGGCATGACAACTATCTATCCCCAACCTCCTCATAGGGAAGGGTAACTGGCGGAGAGGGAGGGATTCGAACCCTCGGTACGCTTTCACGCACACGCGCTTTCCAAGCGCGCACCTTAAGCCACTCGGTCACCTCTCCCAATGGCAGGAATTATACCCGACAAGGCGGGATCAAACCAAATCCGACATCCGAATACGTGATCGGGCAGGGTCAAACTCGAACTGTCTGCCCATCCGACAGGCGCTTCAATTGCTACGCGTATCGTTGGCCGGTTATTTAACGGCTATTGTCGCTTCCGAAGGTTCAGGGTAAAGCCTTGGCTCATGCCGGCTGATTACGAAAGCCGCGCTTGGAATCAACGTTCAATGTGCAGCGATTCCACATACCGGCGCAAGGCAGCGCAATCTTCTTCAGTAAGCTTCAACTCACCGGCTCCGGCATTCTCCTTCATCTGCGCCTCATTGCGTGTGCCGGCAAGAACGGAAGTAACCCCGTCTTGCGCGATGAGCCACGCTAAGAAAATTTGTGCCAAACTTGCGTCATAGCGATTTGCAATGGACTGTGCGAACTCCAAGGTCGTATTAATTCTGAGCCGATTATCGTGTTCAAACAGCTTTTTGTCGCGGCGCTGATCGCCTTTCTTAAAATTGCGATCCATAGCCACTTTACCGGTTAATAAGCCTTGTTCCAGGGGGCTATAGGCAAGAATACCAATATTATTCTCGCGGCAAAAGGGGAGAATTTCCTCTTCAATGGAACGGTCCAGCGCACTGTAACGCGGCTGATCACTTACGATGCGCCCCCATTTGAGGCAGCTTTCCAATTGATCCTTTGAAAAGTTACTCACACCAAAAGCGCGAATTTTACCTTCCTGCTGCAGCTTGGTTAAAATCTCCATGGTCTCTTGGATCGGCGTGCTCGGATCAGGCCAGTGGCACTGGTATAAATCGATATGATCCACGTTCAGCCGTCTGAGACTATCTTCACATTCCTTGCGGATAGAAGCTGCCTTAAGGTTACGGTAAACATCTAGATCCACTCCATCGTTGCTCTTCGTGCTGAAATGGTAACTGCCTTCCTTATCATCCCAACGGAGTCCACATTTCGTAGCAATAATGACTTGGTCACGGCGGCCTTTGACAGCCTCGCCCACCACACGTTCACTGTGTCCCATGCCATAGACAGGCGCCGTATCAATCAGCGTCATTCCGTGATCGATAGCGCCATGGATAGCGCGGATCGCAAGGTCATCATCCGTACCGCCCCACATCCATCCGCCAATTGCCCAAGCGCCAAAGGACACCACCGGTATTTTTAAATCACTGTTCCCTAATTGTCTATACTGCATGCAAAGCTCCCTTTTGGGATTACTGTTTCGGCACCTTCAAGGAGTGACCGATCACGACAATATCCGGATTCGAAATATTGTTGAGTTTGATCAGTTCTTGAAGGCTGATATTATATTTTTTGGCTATTTGCGAGAGATTTTCCCCGGTTGCGATCTTGTGTTCCGTGTACTCGGGTTCGGAAGAAACACTGGTCGTGACGGGTGCCGCTTCGTCGGCAGGCACCGGCGCTACAACTTCGGCAGCCGCCGGCGCAACGGTCGTTGCCGTTTCAACGGTGATCGGCTCGACAGTCACGGTCATTTCCAATTCTTCTTCCGATTCCTCCGCTGCAGCGGCGGATTCACTCTCTTGGCTTACCGATGCTTCTTTGTCGTCCTTTTTATCTTCTTTTTTTCCGGAGGAGGATCGCACTGAAAAGTTTTTGGTAACCGTAGAGGCATGTTCTTCCTCTGTGATTTCGAGATCTTCACTGTCATGATCAGGCTCTAAGGGCATGGCGGAAATTTCGACTACAGGCGGCAAGACCTCTTCCGTCACAGGCGGGAATTGTTCGGGCACATGGGTTTCAGGATGCTCGGTATCAACATCCGGGGCGGGCGTCTCTTCCTGATCGGCAGCAGCAGGAGCATCGACCGCCGGGGCGCTCGGCTCTTCATCCGCTTTATCATCATCAGCAACAGGCTCAGGCTGGACTTCTTCAACGGGCGCCGTTTCTTCTTCCACAGGATCAGCAGGCGCAACGATTTCTTCCGCTGCTGCGGCGGTGTCCGAAGATTCTTCCGGCGCCGCTTTCACTTCCGGCGCTGCTTTGTCTTGTGTTTCCGCAGGCGCCGCGTCCGCCACGTCCTTGGTCGTAAAAATGCTTAACTTTTGGCCGAATCTGATATTACTGTCGGACATGTTATTCCATGTCATAATGTTTTTCACGGATACTTGATAGCTCTGTGCGATACCCGTGAGCGTTTCACCCTTCTTAATGATATGTTCCACTTTTTTGGAACCTTCGGGCGGTGTCGCAGTCTCTTTTACCGGCGCTTTTTTCGGCTGCTCTTTGACCTCGGCTTCCGGCGCTTTTACTTCCTTCTCAGGAGCCTCAACAGGCGCTTCCGGTTCAGTTTCTTCCGCTGCAGGCGCCGCTTCTTCCAAGGTATCTTCGGCCGGCGCGGCAACTTCTTCCTCCACTTCATCCGCCGCTTCGTCTATTGATTCATCGGCCCCTTCTTCGGCATCGGCGACCTCATCGTCAATGGCGCTTTCATCGGGAACGGCAGTGTCTTCGTCTTCATTCACATCAGCCTCAGCCGCCGTTTCTTTTGTGCGCTGGCTTTTCACACGTTCCAGCTTCGTGCGCCACAAATCAAGCCGTTGTCGGGAAGCGAGCAAATTTTCCTCGCTCAGGACGCCGCTGGCGCAGGCGTCTTTGATGGCTGCCGAGATCCGCGTCATATCGTCAAGGCTCATGTCGGAAATCAGCACAGCATCGCATCCGGCGGCGAGGGCAGCGATAACATTCTCTTCTACCGATTTCCTTGACCAGGAAGCGACAGTACGTATATCTTCTGCCAGCAACACCCCCGAATATCCCCATTTATTACGAAATACTTCGCGCACAAGTACGGGAGACAAGGACGCGGGCCTTCCGGGTTGTTGCACATCTAAGGCGGGAACAGAGGCGCTGCTGATCAGCATGCCGCTAATGTCGTAGGCGGCGGCATCCATGAAGGGCATCATATTGGATGCAAGATATTCCACATTGGTTTCAGCGATGAGCGGCACGTTTCCTTCGCGTATCGAAGCAGAACCGATACCGGGATAATGTTTGGCTACCGCCATGACACCGCCTGCTTGCAGGCCTTCTGCGAAAGCGATGCCTGCTTGCGACACGGCTTCCGGTGAATCCCCTAAAAAGCGGTAACGATCGGAAGTCTTCTGTTTTTCCGGATCGAAAATATCAAGAACAGGCGTGAGTAAAACGCCAACCCCAAGATTCAGTGATTTTTCCGCCAAGTCTTTACCCGCAGCACGGATGGCGTCTAAGGTGTCCAGCTGCGCAAGATCACGGGGGGCAAGGGTTCCCGCCAGCCGTAACGGATTGGCAGCATCGCCGCCGTCTTGGGCGGTCACAATCAGAGGCTCCGCCGCGGAAGGCCCTTGGAGCGCTGCGTATTTGTTGATCTGCTGTACCAAGTGGCCGATCTGATTGGTATCCACCGTATTCGCCTGACGCAGCCAAACTCCGCCGGGCTTGAAGCGATTCAATAGCTCGGCGCTGTCCTCATCCAGATGGGTTCCCGGCAAGCTTATAAGCAGGTGACGGGCAGGCCAGACGCTTTCCGGATCCACTTGCGCAACGGCAAGATCCAGCTCTTCGCCTTTGCTCTGAAGCGGCACAAGGGTTGTTTCTGTCACTCCGTCAAAAGAAGATTCGGAGGCGGCCTCTTTATCGTCAGCGCCCTGCCGCATCTCCAACAGTGCGTAACAGAGTAAAAATCCAACAGCCAATCCTAAAAGAAAGGTGACAAGAAGTGTAGCGGAGGGGCCAAAGGAAAAGGAGTCTCGCTTTCCTTCTCCCGATTGGATTGGAATGTTGTCTGTATCGCCGCTATACCAAGATTGTTTTTCCATGGTGATTCCCTATCCGTGATGTTGAACGGCTTCAAGCCGCTTCAGTCTACAGCTGTCTTTCTACGATTGGTTCAAAACTACGGTATCCGATACCTTAGCATTGTATACAATTATAAGGCTAAACTGCATTCCCGCAACTTAACTTTGTACAAGATTCAAGATTTCTTGCTGATATAAGCGCCGCAAAATTTCGTTGCCCGCAGGGTTTAGGTGGCAATGATCATTGAAAAGCGTCTCTCCGGGTATCCCACGGGGCTCGGCGTCGATAATGGCAGCTTCCACATCGGCGAGCGGAAGCGCCCAGCGATGCGCAACGGCGCGAATAATTTCATTTTCCAAATCCGATGATTGGTGGCGAGGCGTCGCTTCTCGCAATAAGGCACGTCCCAGTTTAATGCCCTCGTCAACCTGTCCTTTTTCAAAAAGGCTCGTTACCGCCTCATAGCGTTCCCCATCCGTACCGGGCAAATTGGGCCGATACCATTTGGACGGGACCGTGCCTATAATGACAGGAACTTGGTTATCTTGACACAACTGAATCATGGTCTCAAGATTCTTTTCAAAGTCCGCCATCCGCGTACGGATTTCATCTTCGCTAAAACGATGCAGCCAAGTACGGGATGAATCCGGAATGGAAGCGGAAAGATCTCGTATGGCGCGGCTTTGCTCTAAGTTCTTGATGCGCTGCTGCGCCGTCTTATCTCGGATAAAACGATAGAAAGCGGAAATAGTTAACATGCGCTGAATCTTCGTATCCGACAGCGTGGCCAAGTGCATCTGTTCCAGCTCTTCGAATTCGTTATGTCCCGTATAGAGCAACACCACATCCGGCGCATAGCCTATGATCTCGGAAGCAATCAATACGAGTCGATGGGAACCGTAGGACAACCCGCCGCAATTGATAATCTCCACGTCCTTGTAGCGGTCGGACAAGGCAAGCGCCAAGTCCTGTTTCATTTGCTCAAATTCATAATCGAGGTAGTTCACCGACGATCCGCCTAAAGCAATGATGCGCAAGGTATCACGGGGCTTCACGAGTGCAAAACGTTGGTGTTGAAAAGAAGTACTTTTTTGAGGATTCGTTTCCATCATGCCGCCGGCACCAGGCACAAAGAGCCGGTCATCGGGATTAAAGCCTTGTCCCACATCTACGGGCATGGGCGGAATGTAACGCTCTCTGAGCCGTGCGCCCAATTCGGCGCAGGCAAAAATCAACAGGACAGGCAGCGCTATAAAGAGGGCTTGACGGGCATAGGAAGGACGGGAACCCGTGGGCGCGTCTGGTTTTCCCGGATCAGCAGGGATCGGATTCATCTCGTTTTCTTTCCGAGACATCGCTACTCTTATTCATTTTCGGTCAAGTGTTGATAGGCTTTTTTGCCAATATCGCTGCGGTACTGCACGCCTTCAAAATGAATACGTTCAACGGCGGCGTAGGCCTTCCGCACAGCCTCCTCATGGGTGGGCGCTGTGGCAGTCACATTCAGGACACGGCCTCCGGCAGTCAAAAGCGTATCGCCCTGCTGGCGTACGCCTGCCATAAAGACCGTAACGCCGTCAATGGTTTCCGCATTGGCAATGCCCGTAATCGCTTTACCCTTGGCATAGGCTCCCGGATAGCCACCGCTCGCCATAACGACCGACACACAAGGCGATGGGCTGTAGGCGATGTCATGGGCGGCAAGGGAACCGTCACAACAAGACTGGAGGAGCGGCACAATGTCACTGGTCATACGCGGCAGAATCGCTTGGGTCTCGGGATCACCGAAACGCACGTTAAATTCGATAACCTTCGGACCCTCCGCCGTAATCATAAGTCCGGCGTAGAGAATGCCCCGGTACGGGTTTCCTTCCGCCGCCATACCCGCCACGGAGGGAGCAAGAATATCCCTGCGAATAACTTCCATTAAGGCGTCTGACACGACAGGAGCCGGAGAATAAGCGCCCATACCGCCTGTGTTCGGTCCTTTATCCCCGTCCAGCGCCGGCTTATGATCTTGACTGGTTGCCAGGGTCTTGAAATTTTTGCCGTCGCACAATGCCAAGATGGAAGCCTCTTCGCCTTCCAGATAGTCTTCAATAACGATACGGGCGCCTGCATCGTCAAATACATTCTCAAGCATCGCCGCACGTACCGCTTCCTCCGCTTCGGAAAGGGTGTATACAACACTGACCCCTTTGCCGGCAGCCAGACCATCGGCTTTGATAACCAAGGGGAAAGCGGCTGTTTTTAAAAAGTCCAAAGCCCCTTGCGCATCATCAAAAACATGGTACGCGGCCGTGGGGATCTTATGCCGCTCCATAAAGGCCTTGGCGAAAGATTTGCTCGCTTCCAGTTGCGCCGCTGCTTTGGAAGGCCCAAAGACGGCGAAGCCTCGCTTTCCTAAAGTGTCGACAATACCTTCTGCCAGGGGCGCCTCAGGTCCTACGACGATGAGGCTAATGGATTCAATTTCCGCATAAGTGGATAACAGGTCAAAATCGTCGATGGCAACATTGACACAGATACCCTTTTCCAAGGCATCGATACCGGGGTTGCCCGGCGCGCCATAGACTTTTTTCACGAGCGGACTCTGGGCAATTTTCCACGCCAACGCGTGCTCACGCCCGCCACTGCCAATGACCATCACATTCATGAGTACTATCCTTATTAAAAAAAAGAGAGCTTTCGGAGAACAACTACGCTTCGCAATACTGCATTAAACTGCTGTTCTATCACGTGTTTCCGGCGTATCATATTGAAGGGCTTCCTTGTACACGCTTGCAGGGTGTTGCCTTATCCCAACCGGATAACACAGGGGTACACGATTTCTTTCCACTTGATATAGCCAACTCCCTGAAACCCTCCAACTAGTATACGAAAAGCAGCTTAAAATGTCGAATTTATCAAAAAAGCGCCTTTTCCTAAATTCGGGCTATACCAGCGTACCCGCCAACAAGAGGGCGCCAATGGCAACCACATCTTCTTCCAGGGCACAAGGCACAAGGGCTGTGGATCTTTTAAAGGGCCGAAAACTGTATTGTGCCAGTGCTTCCCGCAAGGGATTCAACAAAACATCGCCCATGAGCGAGACACCGCCGCCTAAGGCGATGCGCTGCGGATGAAACAAGGTCACTGCATTACCCAAAGTGATCCCCAAGCCTTGGGCGATACGGTCAATCTCTTGGAGGGCTCGATCGTCACCTAACCGTGCCGCCTCCGCCAAGAGGGCACAACTTAAACGGGTCTCGTCTTGGTCACAGAGTTTTGCTAAAGGTGATTCTAGATCCAGTGATTTCCAGCCCCGTATGCGCCGTTCAATAGACCACCCGGAGCATAAATGTTCTAATTTATCTACAGCGCCGGGAAGCGGAGAAGTCCAGTCGGGTATCCACGTATGCCCCAACTCGCAAGCGCCGAGCCCTTGTCCGTCATAGAGATGCCCGTCTATGATCAACGCGCCGCCAATGCCGCTGCCAATATTCATATACATAAATTGATGTAAACCTTGCCCTGCGCCCAGACAGTATTCCGCCCACCCCGCCGCATTGGCGTCGTTGGCAACGACTACCGGTAAAGCGAAACGCTCCTCAAATAAGAGTCGAATGGGAACATTTTCCCAGCCCGCTATTTGATGGGAAACCAAGACCTGCCCGGTCTTGGATTCTATGGGGCCGCCAAATCCAATGCCTATAGCCGCACAATCATCGGTGCGCATCAAGGCTTGTACTTGCTCGTAGCACCAAGCAAGTATGCCCGCCGCCCCCGCTTCCACATCCACGGCAGCGCGTCGATGCGCCAAAATTTCTCCTGACGGTCTGCCCAGAACAGCTTGTAATTTGGTTCCGCCAATTTCTATACCAATGACTTTTGAGGAAGAATCTTTCATTTCAATAACTCCCAACAGAGCGTGTACAACCGTGAAAATACAAATCTTTTGATCTTTAAGCCCTGTTCAATTTACGGCTAAGCCTACCATGATCACGGGCTTCAATGCATCTGCAGATTAACTTTTAGGTTATCACACTGAAACTCTTTTATAATAAAGTATAAGCGTAGTGCATCTTTTTTTAACAGACACAGGAGAAGTCTCATGGTCACCGATACGCAAACGGACAGTCCTGCTCTTTCTCTCGGCGTTTTTGACATGCACATGCACCCTACCCTCAAAAGTTTTATGCTGGGCAAAAAGTTTTGGAAGCGCCACCGGCCTCGAGCCGGTTTCTTTCCCTTAACCATGCGTACCGATGCCCACGCCTTGCGCGCCGGTGAGGTGAAAGCCTTTTTCTCCACCATCTACATGGTGGAACAAGACTTCAAAAAAGATGTGTGGCCCCTGCAGCTGCTGCGCTGGTTCATGCCGCGCTTGAATCATATTTTCCGCACCGCCCCCGACGCCCTGGTTTTCGAATGCCTGAAACATCAAGAAACCATGATAAAACGGGCAAATGCCAACGGGGAACCACATTTTGAAACAGCTTTGTCCTTTTCTGAAATGAAGCGGATCACAGCGGAAGGAAAAATCGCTGTCCTGCGCTCTGTGGAAGGGGCTCATCATTTAAATGGCAAGATTGAAAATGTGGATGCTTTCTTCGAAGAGGGTATCTGTCATATGATCATCCCCCATCTCTATCCCAATGAGGCGTGCAAGAATGTGGATGCCTTCCCCGATCTGACCCTATTGCGAAAAATAGGATGCTTTCGTCAGAAAATCGATTTGGAAAGCGGGCTGACCGACTTCGGCTGTGAACTGGTGGACCGCATGCTGGATTTGGGGATGGTCGTAGACATGTGTCACGCTACCCCTAAGTGCCGCGCCGAAATTCTTGAGCGGGCGAAGCGCCATGCCATCCGGCGCCCCATCGTTATGTCCCATGTCGGCGTTCATGCACTGGCGCCCTACCCCATGAATCCGACGCCCAAAGAAATCCATGACATTGCCGATTCCGGCGGGGTCGTCGGCATCATCGCTATGGGACATTGGTTAGAGAAACCGGAACCGCGCAAAGGGATCGAGTCCATACTGCGGACTGTGGATCATTTAATCGAATTTGGCGGGGATGATGTGGTGGCTTTCGGATCGGATTTCGACGGATTCACGGCGCCGCCCAAAGATTTTAAATCCCCGAGAGACTATGGGGAATTGCGCACTTTATTGTGTGTGCGCTATGGAAGAGAGCGAGCAGCCAAATTTCTCAATGGCAACATTGAACGTGTGCTGCAATTAGGATGGGGCAAACAATAACGCTGACTTGCGTTTAGACATACAGCTCCCCCTGCCGCCGCATAAGCATCTCATGATCCATAGACCAAAGAGAAGCCTGCTAAGCGTATTATTCGCTCATACCAAAACGGCGTATCTGATCCGAACAACAGCAATCAGTTAACGCTCTGGTTTTCCTCAAAGGGCGCGATGGCAGACACAGGAACAGTCACAAAAGAAAAGGCATCGCCAAAAGAACGGGGCAACTCTAAGAGCGCTTCTGCGTCACCGTTACCGCCGGCATTATTGTAATTGACTACCACGGCGATATCGCCTTCACGCAGTCCTTCTTCCGGGAAGCTCTGTGTCAACACAACTTCTTTAAACAAATCGGGTTTCATAGTACCAACCTTTTCATAAAAAAATAAAACAATATGAAGACAAATAAAAACACCAACAATCTATATCGAAAAGAGTATACCACAATTAAATGCTAAAGCGACTTAAATTCACACTAAATTTTTTAGTGGTGGCTGACTTTTTGTTGTAAGAGGAGAATTGCGATCGAATTCATAGATTAAACATAAAACATTAATCTCTTCCTGACATAATAACCATTATTTATAGCCGCAACCTAAAAATAAGCAGAGGCTGCACCGAGGATACGGCTGTTTTTTATTCCGGCTCTTGTATCGCTCCCTGTCTTTTTTCTACACTAATTAAAGATTGGGATAAAAGGACACGCTTGTAATCGTGTCGCTATCTGTTCCCGGCAAAAGTCTTTGTATTTCCTTCATGTTCAAAATACTGTCATATTCACTTCAGATAGGACAATAGATCAATACTTCCATGAATTTCGGATTTTTAAAATTCAAAGCGGCTTATATGGAACGCCTTTGGGGCGGCACGCAATTAAGCGGCTATCTGAATACAGCGCTGTCCGGCGATCAGCCTATTGGTGAGGCGTGGTTGATTGCAGATCATGAGGTTCATTGCAGCGTCGTCAGTGAAGGCCCCTTCACAGGACACACGTTGCGGCAGCTCATCGCCTTGGATGGCGTCGGGCTTCTCGGCAACGCCGGTAAGAACACCCCGGGAAATTCTTTTCCGCTCCTACTCAAACTCATCGATGCGGACGCCGATCTATCCGTACAAGTACATCCCGATGACACGTTAGCATCGTGCTTGGAAGGGCTCGACAACGGAAAGACCGAGATGTGGTATGTCCTCGGCTCGAAAAAAGACAGCCGTCTTTTGCTGGGATTACAGCCGGACGTTGATCAAGAGTCTTTCGAAAGAGCGGCGCACGCGGGCGGTGACCTAAGCAGCATGATGCAATCTGTTCCTGCACAAATAGGCGCGTTCTTTTTTGTTCCTGCCGGTGTCGTACATGCTATCGGCGCCGGTATCATGGTGGCGGAAATACAACAAAACAGTGATATCACCTACCGCCTCTATGATTATAATCGGGTTGAAAAAGGAGGAGAACGGCGAACTCTCCATCTTGATAAAGCGTTGCAATCTCTCCAATACGATCAATCTTCCATGGCAGATTCCGCCCCTTCCTTAGCGATTGAAAGCGAGGATGCTGTTCGGGAATACCTTTGCGCCTGTCCCTATTTTGCGGCGGAAAAAGTGCAGACCAAGGGTCAGCGCGTGTATTGTGGGGACTCACAAAGTTTTCATATCGTCCTCGCCACGGAAGAGCCCTTACTCTTGATCAGTGAGGAGAGTCGGTGCACGCTGCAGCGCGGAGAAGCGGCGCTCGTCCCGGCATCGCTCAAGGAATGGTCTGTTCAAACGACAGGCACCTATCTTGACTATTATGTCCCTCGTCTTTTAGAAGATGTGGTCATGCCTTTAAGACTTCAAGGCTATAGGGATGAGCAGATCGAATCCCTTGCCGGCATGGCGGGATCCCGCGCTATTTTCGATCGAAACAATAGGACGTCTATTTCATCATAAGTACAAGGAGGACCTCAGACCAAGGCCCGTAAAAAGAAAAGGATAGCCGGTTATGACTACGATTCTGATTGCTGTCGCGTCTTTCTTTGGGTTTATTGTCGCCTACCACAGCTATGGCCGCTGGCTGGCTCGGAAAATATTTTCTTTAAACCCCGTCACCCCCACCCCCTCCCACACGCTTGCCGACGGCAAAGATTATGTGGCGACCAAACCGGCAGTTTTGTTTGGCCACCACTTTTCATCCATCGCCGGTACCGGCCCCATTGTAGGGCCTGCCATCGCTGTTCTATGGGGCTGGCTGCCTGCCTTGCTCTGGGTTGTATTCGGTTCTATTTTTGTGGGGGCTGTTCATGACTTCGGAACCTTAGTCGTGTCTATCCGTCACCGGGGTCAGTCTATTGGCGATGTTTCCGGCAAGATGGTGAGCAAACGGTGCCGCTTATTATTTTTGAGTATCCTCTTTTTTACGCTGACCCTGGTGGTAGCTGTTTTTGGATTGGTCATTGCCACCTTATTTTCCATCTACCCGGAATCGGTGTTTTCCGTTTGGTTTGCCATGCCCCTCGCCGTAGTGATTGGTCTATTAATTTATAAAACGAAGCTTCCTTTGGCGATCCCTTCCATCATCGCCCTTTTCCTCTTATATTTTACCGTGTATCTGGGCGTTTACCATTTACCGCTGTCACTCCCCTTCCCGCTTTTTCCGGGAGAAGGTGCATCCTTAATGGAATCGCTTCATTCGTCGGTGGGCTTCTGGACCGTATTCATTCTCCTCTATTGTTTTATCGCCAGCGTACTGCCTGTGTGGCTGTTGCTGCAGCCGCGCGACTATATCAGCGCCCTGCAGCTATACGTGGCTCTTGGCGCGCTGATGGCAGGCTTGTTTGTCGCCGCGCCGCCTATTGTCACGAAAGTAGTGGGCAGTGCCGGCGCCGGTGCCCCGCCCATCATGCCCTTCTTATTCATTACTATTGCTTGCGGCGCCGTGTCCGGTTTCCATTCCGTCGTCTCTTCGGGCACCTCCTCCAAACAAATCGATCGGGAATCCGACGCGCATTTTATAGGTTACGGTTCCATGTTGGTGGAGGCGATGCTCGCCATTTTGGTCATCTTCAGCTGTGTTGCCGGTATTGGCATGTTGGTGAAAGTGGACGGTGAAACGCTCACCGGATCAGCGGCCTTCCTCCATTACTATGGCGTCGGCTGGGACAAGATGAGCCTTGCCCAAACCATCGCTGTATTTGTGCAGGGCGCCGGCAATTTAATCGCGTCGCTCGGCATTCCCCGCGAACTTGCCTGCGGTGTGGTTGCTGTCATGATTGCCGGTTTTGCCATGACTTCCATTGATACCTCAACCCGGCTCAACCGCTACGTTATTCAAGAAATCGGCAGCGCCGTAAATGTGAAAGCCTTAGGCAATAAATATGTTGCCACCTTGGTCGCTGTTGGGACAGCCGCCGTGCTCGCCTTTATGCCCGGTCCCCAAGGCCCCGGCTCGGGCGGGTTGCTGTTATGGCCCCTATTCGGCGCGACCAATCAATTGTTGGCGGGACTCGCCCTCATGGTGGTTATTTTCTATTTGCGTTGGGTAAAGAAACCCGTATTTTTTGCAGTGTTGCCCCTTATACTCATGCTGGTCATGCCGGCATGGGCGATTGTACTTCAACTAGCCGACTTTTGGGCAAAGCAGAATTATCTTTTGGTCGGCTTCAGTATTGCTATTTTGCTCCTGCAAATCTGGATGCTTATTGAGGCGGTCATCGCGTGGCGCACTGTCCCGCAGCGTGCCGCCGCGGAAGCACAAAGCATGGATGCCGCCGCTTCATCAGCCGACAGGGTAAGCGCCTAAGACGACAGGATCAGGCGTAGCATCGAATTTCGTAGAGCCGCGCCTCAGGCACGCCGTTGGTCGCCGTAATCTCTAAACGCAGCGCGTCGGTGTGTATTGGAGTAAAACGATGCCTGCGCAGCCGTTCATAATTGCCTGTAATCTCCACCACAGGCTGCCAGCTGTCCTTTGCCGAGTCGCGATAGAGCACTTTATAATCGCGCACCGTTTCCGGCTGCGGGCCCCGTACCTGATCTTTTTGCACACTGCTTTGTTCCGACAGGGACAGCTCCCGGTAGAAATCCGTATCAAAGCATAATTGCACTTCAGAAATTTCTTGCTTATTCGTCCAATGCAATTCGATCCACGCGCCCTCATCCGTCATGGGTCCAAACCAACGATGATCGCACTCACCCGGTGTATCGCGCACTTCACCACTAAGAATATTAGCGGCTTTGCTTCCTTCCGATTCGCCTGAAGCGCGCACTTCCGAAGCCTTCCGAGCCAAATCATGGGGATCTTCATTCTTCATATTTTTGATGGTCTGATCATCACGCAGCAGTTGTTGTTGATACGCTTTCAGCAATGCCTTATCGTCATAGAGGCCCTGAGGCAGAATGTCTTTTTTCGTGCAGACTGCGGCGGCTGTGCCTATGGCTTGACCTTCCACAGCGCAGGTGCCCATGACCCGAGTGGAAGTCATCGCAACGTGGGAGGCACTGATATTGCGGCCTGCCATGAACAAGTTCGGCACATTAACCGAATACAAGGCGCGCAGGGGTATGTTATACACTTCCGTTAAATTCGTCGAATCTGACGGTTTGCGGTCTGAATCATAAAAGCCTCCGGGGGTATGATTGTCGAAGGGCCAGCCGCCAATGGCAACGGCATCTTCAAAGTCGCCGTTTTTCGATTCGAGATCGGCTTGTGTAAGAATATGCGGACCGATGAGGCGGCGGCTCGCCCGTTTGCCGGGAATCATGCCCACCCAGTCCATGCCCCACGTAGCGCTGTCCGGATGTTCACCGGAATTCTTGATGTAATCCCAGACTCCCATCAAAATGGACAGCAATTCAAAACGAATCTTTTCGTTGTCTTTAATGGCGTCCAAATTGCCGCCCCATTCGATCCACCAATAGCCGTACTCCCAAGAACGTATGCGTCGCAGGCGCAGCTGTTCTTTGGTTATTTTTTGTGCCCACTTCGGCGGCGTAAAAGGAATGGGATAGCCGTAATCTTTGGCGGTGAAGAGGATACTGCTGCCCATGGTTTCCGGCCCGGCTGTGAGCGGGGCAAGTGATTCTTGGTATTGATCTTGCGCTTCGTGTCCCGTTCGAAAAACTGCGCCTGCCTCAAGTCCCAAGCGACAATCACCGGTGCAATCGGCATAAAGGGCTGCACGGATGCGGTAAATACATTCGGTCAAATCATTGCGCGCCCAGACCCGGTGAATGCGGTCGTCTTCCATTTCAACGGCATAGACAGAGCTATCCAAAAGCAGCGTAATATTAGGTTCAGACACGACTTTGTCGTAGAGCATGAAATCCCACAGCTCCCAAGACCAGTGGTGATTGCGCACGGCATCTTCAATCCGCAATTCTTCTAATAAGCCGCCCTCCCGCCAACCGGGATGTCCTTTGTGATGGTTCGCGCCTACAATGTGCATGCGCACTTCGCTGCTGGCGTTACCGCCCAACCGGGAGCGGTTTTGTACTAATACAACCTTCGCACCATGACGGGCAGCGGCCAACGCTGCGCAGACGCCGGCCATACCGCCGCCTGCAACCAGAAAATCACAGGCCAAGTCGACGGTGGTCATATTCGCTTCTTCCGAGGGCGCCGTGGCTGTGGTGAGAACATCAAAATCCGGTTTTACAAATTCGGTCTCCTCTGCGTGCACTTTGGGCAGGAACACGGCAAGGGAATAGGTCGACAGGGCTCCCACACTGCCCAGCGACTTCATAAAATCACGACGATTACGAGGGGTCTCTTTGGTCATGGATAGGTTCTTTCTTCAAATAATGTAGTGCTCTCAAGCAACAAAAAGACTGGGGTTAACACAACGCATCCGAAGTACTATATATCATGAATTAGAAAGGAACGCAAATTTAATCATGAAGGAAATGAAAATAAAGCTGTCTTTTGTCGGGCTTAGCTGTCGGTTTTGCCAGACTCTCGGAACACGGTCGATAGAAAACGTTCTAACGGAGGGGGTGTTCTTTTTTCCTTCGCTTCAAGATTTGTGATTTGACTTGCAACATGAACCGAGCTTAAGGCACACTACCAGCAGTTTTTTCTTGCCTCTGTCCGATAAAAATGTTTGTCAAACCCATGTCATTCACTTTGTACGAGGTGTCCTTTGAAATCCCCTTATCTTGTCAGCCTCTGCCATGGCGGTATGATTTGTGTCGCCATTGTAATCAATCTTTATCCACTCTACCTGACTATCTTCGGTGTTGATTTCGGCGGATTGAATGAGGAGCAATTGGGCCGTATCCCGGCGCTGATGTTTGCCGGTATTATTTTCGGCATCGTAGTGACCGGTCCCTTGGCTGATCGGTTCGGTGTACGCTTGTTTGCCGTCGCCGGAATGGCGGTCAGCGCGGTGGGTCTGGTGCTGGTTGCCTTGGCGCAACGCTATGAAACCTTGCTGCTGGCGGGTATCGTCTCGGGAAGCGGCGCCGGTATCCTCGATATGTCGATGGGCCCCCTCGTTGCCGCCGTCAATACTCATCGTCGTACTGCCGCCTTGAATCGGCTCCACGCGTATTTTTGTATCGGCGGCATTTTGACGGTACTGGCTGTGTCCGGCGGTCTCCATACGGGACTGTCTTGGCGTTTTATGGCGGGCACCCTCGCCATCTTTCCCTTGCTGCTGCTCGTTGCTTTCGCCGTGGTTCCACTGCCCGCGCTGATCCATCCGCAACAAAGCAGGGAGGGCTTACGGGTATTGTTGCGTCGGCCCCGCTTCCTGCTCGCCCTTACGCTGATGGCTTTGGCGGGAGCTACAGAAACAGGGATGATGCAATGGCTTCCCGCCTATGCGGAACTGGAGCTGGGATACAGCAAATTCGTCGGTGCTTTTGCGCTCATCCTCTTTTCTTTAGGTATGGCGGGAGGCCGTCTCTTGACCAGTTATCGATTGAGCCATCTGCGCGCCTCAACGTTATTGATCATTTCAGGAATTGTGAGCGCTGTGCTGCTCTTGTGCGCAGGTCCTTTCTCCACGCCCGCCGTCGCCTTGACAGCTTGTGTATTGACCGGATTCGGCTGCAGCGTATTATGGCCGACCTGCATCAGCGACGGGGCGAATCTCTTCCCCTTGGGCGGCGCCTCTCTTTTTGCCGTATTGACCGCCGCAGGTAATATAGGCAGCCTTGCCATGCCGTGGATCATCGGCACTGTTGCCAACGCAAGTACTCTTTCCATTGGCGTTGTAAGTGCCACGGGCGCGCCCGTGTTCCTCACGCTTTTAGTGCTCGCCGCGGTTGCTGTGGAAAAGCGTCAGCGTCATCACTGCTGACCGTGATGCTGATACCCGTCCTTGTTGTTGATTTAGGGCAGCGTTACGCTCATAGCGGCAGGTCGGCACAATTAAGATCACGGGCTGCTTTGACTTCATCCAAGCGCCCTACCGGCAGATGCTGCGGCGCTTTGTGCAGCGCCTCCGGGTCGGTCTCTGCGAGCGCCACAATTTCACGTATCGCCTCACAGAAAGCGTCAAGAGTCTCTCGGGATTCGGTCTCTGTCGGTTCAATCATGAGACATTCTTTTACGGTGAGCGGGAAATAGACGGTCGGCGCATGGAAGCCCCGATCCAGCAAGGCTTTCGCCATGTCCAGCGCACGCACGCCTTTATCGGTTGTCAGCTTTTCAGCCGTGAGCAAACATTCGTGCATACACAGACCTTCATAGGCGGCGGGCAAGGTTTCACGAAGCCGTGCCAATACATAGTTCGCGTTGAGTACGGCATAGGCGCTTACACGCTTTAATCCCTCTGTGCCGAGTCCGCGTATATAGGCATAGGCGCGGAGCCCTACGAGAAAACTTCCGAAAAAGGGCGTGATCTTGCCAATGCTCTTTTCCGGCGACCGCAAAGAGAAACAAGAATCTTCTTTGACAACGCGCGGTCCGGGCAGGTACGGGCGCAATTTCTCGCCTACAGCAATAGCACCTGAACCGGGCCCGCCCATGCCGTGGGGGGTTCCAAAGGTTTTGTGCAGGTTATAATGCATCACATCAAAGCCCATCTCTCCGGGCCGGCAGCGTCCGACAATGGCGTTGAGATTAGCGCCGTCATAATACATAAGGGCGCCCGCTTCATGGGCGAGGGCGGCGACACGCGCCACATCCGGTTCAAAGACGCCGTGCGTATTGGGACAGGTAAGCATAACTCCCGCCACGTGGGGCCCGAGCAAGGCTTTGAAGGCATCCAAATCGACGACGCCATCTTTGTTGGAAGGTAAGGTCTCGACTTTAAATCCTGCAATGGCAGCACTGGCGGGATTGGTTCCATGTGCGGAGTCAGGAATCAATATAGTATCTCGGCCTGTGTCTCCGCGGTCGCGATGATAGGCAGCGATGAGCAACACACCGGTCAATTCTCCGTGCGCGCCCGCCATGGGCTGCAAAGACCCGGCGCTCATACCGCCAATTTCTGCCAACAACTGTTCAAGCTCGTAGACAAGTTCCAGCGCGCCCTGACAACTTTTTAAGTAGACTTCAAAAGAGCCCTGCTGAGGGTGAACATTAGAAAATCCCGGCAATGCGCCGACTACTTCGGCGATCTTCGGATTGTATTTCATGGTACACGAGCCCAAAGGATAGAACTGAGAATCTACGCCAAAATTCTTTTGGGACAAACGGGTGAAGTGGCGGATCACATCGAGTTCACTCATTTCGGGCAGGGCAAGAGGGGTGTCTCGGCGCAAGGACTCGGGCAGCACCGCTTCAGGCACATCAAGGGTGTCGGGAAGTACGGCAAAACGGCCGGCAACGGAAGCTTCAAAAATAGTTTTAGACATGGGTACAGACCTCCCGCAATTCTTTCACGAAATAATCCAATTCTTCACGACTGCGTTTTTCGGTGACGGCGATGAGCAGATCCTCGGCTTCACCCCGCCCCAATTCGGCGAGGGGCAAGCCGGCGAGGAAGCCGCGCTTCGCCATGGCAGCACATACTTGTTCGGCAGGAAGGGGCAGGCGCACCGCAAATTCATTAAAGGTGGCTCCCTTATTAAGCAGACTTAGAAAATCGAGCTGCCCTTTCAGATATTCGCTTTTAGAGAAACAGCTCTTTGCGGTCTCTTCAAGGCCGCGCTTGCCCAGCAAACATAAATGGATCAAGGCACGCAAGGCGCACAAAGCTTGGTTAGAACAAATATTTGAGAGTGCTTTTTCTCGGCGGATATGTTGTTCGCGCGCCTGCAAGGTCAACACATAGCCTCGTCTGCCCTCCGTGTCGGTGGTTGCTGCAGCAATTCTTCCGGGCATCTTTCGGATATGTTTTTTCTTTGCCGCTAAAATGCCCAAATAGGGGCCGCCAAAGCCCAAGGGCAAACCCAGGCTCTGTCCTTCTGCAACGACGATATCGGCTCCCATGGCGCCGGGCGTCTTCACGATGCCCAAGGATATGGGGTTTACCGCCATAACGAGTAACGCGCCCTTTTCATGGCATTGATCGGCGTGTTCGGTGAAGTCATGGATATCTCCCAAGAATGCCGGATTCTGGGCTACGACACAAGCAGTCTCTGCGTCGGCATGCTCTCCATCAACAAGCTGTATGGGTGAGCCCGCGAGATGGGTTTCCAGCATTTGACGCCATACGGGGTGGAGCGACGGATGAATAAGGGCTTTGCGTCGGCCCGTCACACGGCACGCCATAGACACAGCTTCAAACACGGCGGTGCCCCCGTCATAGAGCGAGGCATTGGCGCATTCCATATCCGTCAATCTGCAAATAACGGATTGATATTCATAGATCGCCTGCAGTGTTCCTTGCGCACACTCGGGCTGGTAGGGCGTGTACGCCGTATAGAATTCGCTGCGCGCTGCGAGTGCATCCACGGCCGCGGGGATATAATGATCATAATAACCGCCGCCTAAAAAGGATAGGTATTGCGTGCAATTCTTTTCTGCCATCCTCTCGAGGTGACGGCGCAACCCAAATTCACTGAGTCCCTCGGGCAGGCTCCATTCTTTTAAACGGAGCGCCTCAGGGATTATTTCAAAAAATCCCTCGATGGACGCGGCACCGGCGATACGGAGCATGTCCTGTTCGTCGGCAGAAGTAACCGGAATCCAGTCCATGATAATACCTCAACTTTTACCGGTATACCGGCAGGGCTGATTGAAGATGAAGACTTGCTCCTGTGAAGAAAGGGAAGGATAGGCTTCATCTCTTTTGGGAATATATAACACTAACGGTCTAAAGGGCGTGTCTGCAACAGCCCTTTTGCACATAGTCATGAGAGGGGTGGCAAAAAGACGGCACGGACAGAGCGACGACTATTCCACCGTCTTCATATAGCCGCGATAAGAGCGCGCATCCATGAGTTCGTTGTATTCTTCTTCCGATACATCTTTGAGTTTGAGAATCCAACCTTTACCGTAAGGATCACGGTTGATGAGATCCGGCTCCATCTCCAGGGCATCATTGACTTCAGCGACGACGCCGGAGACGGGTGCAAAGATATCACTTGCCGCTTTGACCGATTCGATGACTGCAGCATCTTCGCCCACTTCCAAATGGCGTCCCACTTCGGGCAATTCTACAAAGGTGATTTCGCCTAATTCTTCTACCGCATATTCAGTGATACCGATCACATATAATCCACGTTGTTCGACAATCCACTCATGTTCTTCGGTGTATCTCAGTGTATCCGGATTCATTTGTTCATTCTCCACAATGCTTAAGGTTTTTGGATTTCAATACGATTACGTCCCGTCCCCTCTTTGTAGAGAGGCGCTGTTTCCACCACTAAAGGTAAAGATCGAGGGCCCGCTTCGAGCTCCAATCCTGTACTGACCATGGCGATGGGAATATAGCCCAAGCCAATGCCACAACTTAGACTGGGCGCGAAAGTGCCGCTGGTAACTTCGCCGACGCTTTGTCCATTCAGACGCAACTCAAAACCGTGACGAGGCGCGCGGCGGTCATTGCTGCGCAGCGGAACCATGACCTTGTAGTCCTGTTGGTTCCGTTGTTTTTCCAAAATCTCTTTGCCGGGAAAAGAGGTATCCCAAGCAATAAAGCGATCCAGACCCGCCTCGAGAGGCGTACGTGTTTCGTTCAGATCTTGACCGCTCAGAGCATAGCCCATTTCCATGCGCAGCGTATCCCGTGCGCCCAAGCCGCAAGGAAGCACTTCAGGCTGCTGCCGCAACAGATTCCACAGCGACAACGCCTCAGCCTTGGGCACAAATATTTCATAGCCCAGCTCACCGGTATAGCCGGCGCGGGTGACAATCATCTCAACACCTTTCCAAAGGAAAGTGCCGCCTGCCCAAAAGGACATGCGCTCGACACCTTCAAAACCAACGGCAGCCATCACTTGCGGTGCCATAGGCCCCTGCACATCGATTTTCGCGGTGCTGTCTGAGACATTTTCAACGCCGGACACGAAAGCGGCGAGATGCTTGCCCACCCGCTCTAAGGTACCTGCGTTGGTGACCACGAAAAGCGTTTCCTCGTCCAGTCTCAGCGCGACGCCGTCATCAATGATTCCTCCCGCCTCGTTAAGCAACGCCGTATAGCGGCATCTTCCCAAGGCGAGCTTCGTCATGTCGCCGATCACTAGGTCGCTGAACTTTTGTATATTTTCGGCGCCGCGTATGAGGAATTCGCCCATGTGAGAGCAGTCAAAAATACCTGCTTGTTCGCGGACGTGACGGTGTTCCTCCATGATTCCACGGAACTGCACAGGCAGTGCCCATCCGTAGAAATCGACGACCTTTCCCCCATCCTGTTCGTATGCTTCGTGTAAAGGCGTGTATAACATGGCGCACCTTTTTATGTGTGTTTTACTTGAGTTTCGCGTGTCATACGCCCAGGCGATCGGCCAGACTTATGCCTGCCGCTCCACCGTGGTTAAGTCCACGCCTCTACTCGCCAGTCACGACAGGTTATCACTCCATATGATGACATATCGCGCCTAAAAAAGCAAGTTCTTTCCCGGCAATAGGTCTTGTCCGGTATCGAATAAAAGAGCGCGGCGACAGGCGCTCCATAGCCTGCATTGGGGATCAATCATCTGAATAAGTACGGCTTTTATAAAAATAGTATGGACATCATTTCGTGTTGCTGCAGCCTCGTCTACTCAATAATTTATCCCTTGTAGATCACGATTATTTTGTGTGGTTATGATAGAATGTTTTGCATAAGGCACGAACAAGCGAAAGGATACTTGCATGAGTCATTCTGAAGAACACGGGCATTCCCATTCTCACCATTGTTCCGGTTGCTGCGGCACGAGAGCGCCTGAATTCAGCCGACGCCAATTCATTGCCGGCACGGGAGCCGCCGCCTTGGGAGGGGCACTGCTGCACCATTTGGGCGGCAGCACCGCCTTTGCCGATACCTTACCGCGGCGCGTCTTAAAACAGGACAAGGCACTGCGTAAACAACAGGTTTTAGCCTATGCCATCGCCAGCTATCAGGATGCTACCTCTTGGCGCGGCTGGGGCGGACTCATTACAGAATCCCATGTGGAAGCTGAACGTGTTAAAATACGAAGTGAACTTGATGCCATGACGGCAAAAGCCGATTTCCTGCTGGAAATGCTGCCGTTGAAATCCGCCTCTTCTGTGGAAGAAGCGCGGACGATCGCCGCCGAAGATCATGATGGTGTTCTCATTTTCGGTGCCGGCGGCAGTACCGGTTTAATGTTAGCACTGGCCGATCCCAACAAATATAATCTCATGTTTGTCCGCCATAACAGCGGCCCAGCCTACTTGTGGTTTGAAATTGTCCATCCGCGCTTTTTTAGGCGGGAAACGGACGCGCCTCAGGGTACCGGCGGCATGGATTACGGGGATGTTGTGGTCGACGACTACGACGAAGTACTGTGGCGCTTGCGGGCGCTGCACGGACTCAAGAATATCCGTGGCAAACGTGTGGTCGCCATTGGTGCCGCCATCGGCTGGGACAAGGGCCGCGGGAGCGAGGCGCCGAAACGGGCACAAGAATTGTGGGGCTTGGAATATGCAGAGATTCCTTACGATGAGATGGGTCAACGGATACAAGCCGCCCGCGCCAACGCTGCCCTCGTGAAGCAATGCAACGATTTAGCTCGGGAATACTTGCAACAACCGGGCATCACACTGCTCCCCCGTCAGCAGCAGCTCACCACAGCGGAACTGATCGCCGGAGCAGGCTCACCGGATACGCTGGCAGAAATGTACACCTTTGCGGAAAAAGCCTTTCTGCTGACCGAAGTATTCCGTGATCTTATGGAAGAGAATGAGACGGACGCCATCACGGTAAGCGAATGTATGGGCACGATCATCACCATGTCCGAGACTACCGCCTGCCTTAGCCTGACCTTGATCAACGATGAAGGGGGGCTTGCCTTTTGCGAATCCGATTTCGCTGTGATTCCCTCGGGCATCCTGCTCCATTATATTAGCGGCAAACCCGTCTTCTTATGCAACCCGACCTTCCCCCACAACAACACCATTACGGTCGCCCATTGCACGGCTCCGCGAAAAATGGACGGCGTAAATCTGGAGAGCATGCACGTGCGCACCCACTTCGAATCCGATTACGGTGTCGCACCTAAAGTAGCTTTCAGAACCGGTCAAAATATGACCATGCTCGCTCCTGATTTCGCCAGCGAGCGGTGGCTCGGCTATGAGGCAACGGTACTGGATAATCCGGAACTTGATATCTGTACCAGCCAAATAAATTTACGCATCAACGGCGACGGCAACCGACTGCTTCAGGAAAAACGCGGTTTCCATTGCATGTCTTGTTATGGAAATTATTTGCAAGAAGTGGGATATGCTTTGAACAAAGCGAAGGTAGGCTGGCTGAACATCTCCGCATAGAAAAAGCCTGTTCAAAATCATTGTCCGCCGGGGACGTTCCGTGTTCCCCGTCTATGCGTACTTTGACGCCTGCCTTCAATCTACCTGAACATTTTGATATGCGGGAAGCAGATATAGAGTAAACCTCCCAAGCTTTTCCTGAGTCTCATAGCAGAGATTGTAAAACATCGTGAAGGGCATAGCTAAGAGGGCAGCGAAAGGAAAGAGCAGTGCGTAGATTCTTAAAATGGGCGGTTGTACTGTGCGTCGGCATCTTTTTCCTACTTTGGGCGGTCGTTGCTGTCAGCAGTGTCACGCAGACAGTTCGCCAACGGCTTACAGACTTTGAAGATCCCGACTACTTGGAAGGGCATCCCCTTGCTGCGGTTACGATCAGCGCTTCCGACGGGATCAAACTCTCCGCATGGTATATTGCCGGTTCAGAGGATCGGGCTGTCATCCTCTTGGCGGGTATTAACAGCAACCGTAACGCGTGCCGCTCCCATGCCGTTTTTTACCTTGAACAGGGTTTTAGTGTACTCATGCCCGACCTGCGCGGCTCGGGCAAAAGCAATGAGGGCAAAGTGACGGTAGGTTGGCAGGAACGTAAAGATGTAATCGCCTGTTACGAATTTCTTAAAGAACGAGGATACACACACATTGGCGCTGACGGCATTTCGCTGGGCGCGGCAGCCATCAGTTTCGCCCTGCCTGACTTGCCGGATCTTTCTTTTGTCGTTCTCGAATCCAGTTATGACACTTTTAAAAATGCGGTGCGCAATCGCCTTGCCATGTATCATACACCCCATTTTATTGCCTATCCTTTTTATCTGCTCTTCGCGGTAATCGCTAATTCGCCGCCTTGGCGTATGCGGCCGGTTGACTTTGTCGGCATGACCACAACGCCCACGCTCATCCTCGCAGGAGACTCGGAAAAGGAAATTCCCGTGCAAGAGACGCAGTCAATTTTTGACGCTTGCTCAGCACCTTTAAAACGGCTTCATTTTTTCAAGGGCGCCGGGCACTGGATGTTCTTGTGGAAATACCCCGAGGAATACAAAGAAGTGGTGCTGGATTTTCTAGATGAAGTTTTCCACACAGACGCCGCTCCCGCGACGCAAGAAAGCCTTGAAGAAGCCGCGTGAAGGAATAGAATAGCCTTGTTTTTTTCAAAAGACTTGCCCTATTCGTTTGTGTCGAAACGAACGGTGCAGCCCGGCAAGGTAGTGCTATGGGGCGAGAGGTTGCGGCCCGGATAAATGGCGGTGTTTACACCTGTATGCACATGATCCCCAATGATTGCGCCCAACTTGACTCTCCCTGTATCAATCAATTCATCGCGAACGAGACAGCGTATAGGCGCGCCGTCGTGGCGCACATTGGCAATATTCGTTCCACAGCCAAGATTGGTATGGGCACCGATAATACTGTCACCCACATAATTTTGGTGGGATGCGAAGACATGATCGAAGAGGATGGACGCCTTAATCTCACAAGCCTGCCCGATATGACAACCGTCGCCTATGGTTGTATGGGGGCGTATCCAAGCGTTCGGGCCGATGGTGCATTCTTCGCCGATGTAGACCGGTCCCTCAATAACCACGCCGGAACGCACTTGGGTCCCTCTGCCGATATGAACATTGCCTATGATTTCGGCGCGAGGACTCAGCGTTCCCTGCTGCTGCGGGCTCAGGAAATGATCAAGCCAATAATGGTTTGCTTCCAGTAAATGCCACGCGTAGCCAATGGTCAGATAATAGCCTTGGGAAAGAACCACGTGTAAGGCATTGTCTTCTATCATCATCTTGAGCGCGTCGGTCACTTCGATTTCGCCGCGGGGGGAAGGCTCTATTTTTTCGATATGGCGGAAGACATCAGTCCCGAAAGAGTAGGCGCCGAGATTGGCGAGCCGCGTTCGCGGTTTCTCCGGCTTCTCTTCCAAGGATAGGGCGCGATTCTGCTCGTCAATCTCAAAAATGCCGAAGCGTTCCGGTTGATCCACTTCCCGAACCAATACCTGACCGGGTCGGCTAGCGAGCCGTTTCAAATCTTCAGGATCATAAAGGTCATCTCCATTCAGGACGATAAAGGGACCGTTGACCGCCGGCTCTGCTTGTTGGACTGCGTGACCGGTACCGTGCTGTTCGGTTTGCTCCACATAGCGCAAGCGTATATTGTGGAAGCTTTCGCCAAAGCGATTGTGGATCATGTCGCCCAAGTATCCGGTGATAAGGATCACCTCATCTACGATACCCTCCAAGGAGGTTAATTGATGCGCCATGAGCGGCGTATTCATGACAGGAAGGAGCGGTTTCGGCCGGGTCAGCGTAAGCGGCCATGTTCGTGTCGATTTTCCCGCTGCCATAATCACTGCCTGCATTGTAATTCCTTTCCATGCTTAGGGCTTTACATTCAATTCTTCACAGTTCGTATCGTTGCCCGCCCTGGTCTTTTTTTTCCCTTAGATATAATCCGCCATGGTGGTGGAGAATCGCCTGAAGAGCCAACTGCCTGTGAGGATGGCGGCGACAGCACAAAGAAGGGGCCACAGGATCAACGCCGTTTCCGGAAAGCGCTGCTCAAACAGTATCTGTCTATAGCCGGTCAAGAGCCCTGTCATGGGATTTGCCATGTATAGGGTTTTGATCCACTGGGGCAATGGCGCGGAACGCACCAGTTCAAGGGGATAGAATACGGGAGTACCGTAAAAAAACAAGAGCAGTAATACATTGACGAGATTGCCCACATCCCGATAATGGACATGAAAACAGGCAAGGAACAAAGCGAGCCCAAGAGTTAATATGAATTGGATTGCAAAAAGGGGAAGGACGTAAAGAATAGTGAATCCAAGATTGCCGCCCATGATCAGGTGGGCTATGATGAGCATGATAAAACCCAACCCCAGTTGCACCAAGGGCATACAACAAGCAGATATGGGTATGACCTCACGGGCAAAGCGCACCTTCTTGATGAGGTTTCCATTGGTCACTACCGAGGTAGTGGCGGAAGTCAAGGAGAGGGAAAAATATTGCCAGAAAATCAGACCGCAAAGGAGCACAACGGCATAAGGCGGACCGGCACTTCCGGCGTCGGAAGCAATGCGCTGACCGAAGACAAAAGAGAAGACAAAACTCAGGATGAGCGTGAAGGCGAGAGGCTCAATGATTGCCCACAAAAAACCCATAACAGCGTAGCGATAGCGCACGCGCAAATCTTTCCAAACCAATGATATCAACAGTTCTCTGGCGCGGATCAGATCGCGGGGTAAACGGAGAAAACTGCCTTCGCAGCGGCTGTCATATACAGGGGTATGCATCATGGGCGCTATAATATCATAAGGCTGTAAAGACGGTAAAACAGCAGGAGCAGCGGCTTTAGCGAGGATCCAAGGACAAGGACTCGGGCAGCGCTTCACCGTGGGCGATACAATCGGGCGCCTCCGCTTCTTCCGTCGACACGGGGAAATCATCTTCTGCGTAGACCTCCGCCGCCATACGCAACGGCGTAAACAGAGCGAGAACACCTTCATGAAGCCGCCGTGTCAACACTTTTCGGTCTGTATCGAAAAGAGCTTCCTCGCCGAAACGGATTGTCGCCGTGGCGCCGGGATGCTTTAGGAATCGGTACTGATGAACGTAAAAAGGGATGGGCCGCCACCAACTGACGAGTTCGCCTTCCACGGGCATGGGGTCAGCACAATGATAACTGAGTGCGGCATAATGGACAGGGATATTCAGGTCGATAGCCGATTGGAGGAGCGGTGACTTAAAGGCTTCAACGGTCATACCGCAGGACACGGCTCCTTCCGGAAAGATAGCGATGCCGTCCCCTTCTTCAATGGTTTTGATAATCAAAGAATTGACGCGGACTGTGTCCCGTTTTAAGGCGCGATTAATGAAAATGATGTAGAGCGATTTGGCGATAAAGCCAAATACGGGCCAGTCAGCCACATCTTCGCGTGATACAAAGACGCAGCCCGTCTCCCGTGCCAAAACGAGCATATCGAAATAGGAGAGATGATTCATAACGAGGAAGAAGGGCGGCTTCGGTGCCTGACCCTCACAGACAATACGTATTCCCGCAATACGGGCATAGACGCGCGCCCAGTTCTTCAACAGGAAACGTCGGTAGCGTCGATCTGTCTTCGGCGATACCTTGGCAACAGGCCAAAACAACAAGCGGAAGATCAACATAATTAAGGAAAAAAGAACAAGCAAAAAAACACGGACTATGGCACGTGTATGGGAGGGCATCACTTTTTTCCTTTGGAGGGCGTAGCCGATTTTAGCGTGAGCGACAGCGGGCAGTGGTCAGAACCAAAAACATCATCACGAATGGCGGTATCTTCCACTTGATCTTGAAAGGCCGTGTTCACACAAAAATAATCGATGCGCCAGCCAATGTTTCTTTTCCGTGCGCCGGAGCGATAAGACCACCATGTGTAGCCTACCTTATCGGGATAGCGATTGCGATAGAGATCCTCATAACCGCGGGCAAGAAATTCAGTCATGGCTTCCCGCTCTTCAATATAATAGCCTGCACTGTTTTCATTTTGCTTGGGACGGGCAAGATCAATTTCGGTATGGGCAATATTGTAATCGCCGCAAAGGATCACGTTCTTCCCTTTTTGCACGAGACTATCTAAGGCCTCTCCAATACATACGCAAAAGTCGAGTTTGTAGGGCAGCCGTTTCCGTTCTTCCTGGCTGTTGGGCCAATAGGTGTTGACCAATACGTAGTCTTTGTAATGCAAAAATTGGGCGCGGCCCTCTTTGTCGAATTCGGGAACACCCAGTGTGGTTACGTTATCCGCTTCGGCTTTGGTAAAGGTTGCCGTACCGCTGTACCCGCGCTTTTCCGCAGGATTCCAATAGAAATGATAACCCTCCGTCTCCAATAAGGCGGTCGGCACTTCTTCGGGCAACAAGCGGGTCTCCTGCAAACACAGGGTGTGCGGCTGAAGGGTGTTAAACCAATCTAAAAAACCATTTTTAATTACAGCCCGCAATCCATTGACATTCCAGCAATACAGTACAGTCATTTTTTCCTTTCCCATGGTATTACATAAAACAGTTAATCCTTAAACAAAATGATACCATAAGTGAGCAGGCTAATAAACGCTGTGCCCTGACTGATTATTAGGAAGGAGACATATTTATTTTTCACAGCTTTCAAAAGTAGCCTATAATGGAGATTAGAGTGACGGCGCCGGCGGAAACCGGCTTGTCCGCATTTAAGTCTTGCACGCGCAAGGTCTAATGATCACAGTACACAAGGAATTCCGGTATGAACAAAGCAATTGGTTATATTCTTCTCGTAGTACTTGTGTTGGCTGCGGCCATTCCTCTTTACCGCTACCTGACCAAAGAGCGTGTCTATTACACCGAGATTGAGGGTATCGTGGAATTACATTCCAACAAATGGGATCATGAAACACTCAGCTTTTACTTTCAATATCCGCACTATGTGGAGCAACATTTCCTCGCCTATCCCGACACGGCCACGGGCGCGGAAACTACGGTGAATTTCGAAGACGGCTGCACCTTCGTCGGCGCGGCGCAAGTACGCCCGCAGAATATTACCCTCTACGGTAACTACATGCAGCCTACAGGCGCACTTTGGAAGTACCAACTAACCCGTTCGCTGAATTTGGGCGGTCTCGTCGGCGTATCGGGCACGGCAGAACTTACCATGCCCTTCACCATGAACAACTGCAACTATACGGTGAACATAGTTTGGGTCCGTCCTTCAGGTGTGAAGGTCTTCCTTGATGACGGTGTAAATCCCAAGACAGAACTGAAGAAACCTTTGTTGTAGGACTGCCTCTGTGAGAAAGGGCCGACGTCCTTTTCCCTGTACACGGCCTAGACTTCTTCACTATCGCTTTGGGGTACTTTGTGGAGGATGCTGTCGGTAATGTTGTGTGCCAACTCATCTTCAGCAACCAAGATTTTATTCACTTTTTCCTTGGCGAAGAGTGAAGCTTCCATATCACTTTGCGCGCGGACAATGATGTCGATATCCGCATTTAAGAGGCGTGCTGTTTCGATCATTTGCAGTGCTTTCAGGGCGTCAGGCGTGGTTATGACCAGCACAGAGGCACGCGCCACATGAGCCTGCGCCAAGACCATGGAAGAAGAGGCATCGCCGACCACGGCAAGATACCCTTGTTTGCGCAGCTGCTCGACAATTTCGCGGTCCTCTTCTGCAATCACAAACGGAACGTTGTGCTTTTTCAAGATATCGCTGATACGCTTGCCCACGCCGCCGTAACCGACCACCACCACTTGACGCATCAGATCATTGGCATTGGTAGTCATGGGCAGTGTGGTCATGGGATCATCCGGTATTTTCGGATACTTGGGCGGTGTGGGTGAGGTGAGCGATTCGGCGGCGTCATGCAAAGATTTCGCACGGCCAATCAACAGCAGGGTGTCGTAAGGCTCCACACGGGTCATGCCTCGGGGCACCACAAATTCTTCGCCTCTGCCAATGAGCAAGACCAACACATCGGCGGGCAGCAACAAATCAGCAATGACCTTGCCTGCAGCCGCCATGTTCGGCAAGATTTGGATCTCCCGAGTTTCACCCTGGGTCTGTCCGTTTCTTGCGATTTCCAGAGAATAGATGGGTTGATTTTCAATGGGCTTATCTACTTTAAAGAAGCGTGCCACCGGCATCAGAAAGGTACCCTGAACCAGGACCGAAGTCAATACGATAAAAAAGACGATATTAAAAAGCAGACCTGCTTCCTCATAGCCGGCCAGCAAGGGGAAAGTCGCCAATACAATAGGTACGGCACCGCGCAATCCGGTCCATGAAATCAACATGCGCTCTCTGCCGGAGAAGGAACTTTTGAGCATGCACAGGAGAACTGCGGCGGGTCGTGCAACAAACATGAGGAAGAGCGTCACGCAGATACCCGTCACCGCAATGCCGGACAACTTGGACGGCGTGATCAACAAGCCCAAGGCAAGGAACATCATGATTTGCATCAGCCACGCGAGCCCATCATGAAACCTTTCCACAGAACGCTTGAAAGCGAAGTCAGAACCGTTCAAGATGATGCCGCAGAGGTAGACGGCGAGGAAACCACTTCCTTTTAATTGCTCCGCCGCGCCAAAGGTGAGCAAGACCAAGCTCATGCTGAGCACGGGATAAAGCCCATCATGTTCCATTTTCATGCGGTTGAACAAAAAAACGGCAATTTTCCCCACTGCGATGCCCACGAATAAGCCGCAAAATGTGCTGAGAAAAAATTGAGGGATCAGTTGAGACCAATGAAAATTGGACAGGGTGATAGCTTGGGTTGCGCCGAGGGTTAAGAAGACCGCCATCGGATCATTACTGCCCGATTCAAACTCTAAAAGGGGCTGCAATTGCCCTTTTAAGGAAACGCCTTTGCTTCGTAAAATAGAGAAGACGGCGGCAGCGTCGGTGGAAGAAATAATGGAGCCCAGCAAGACGCTGGTCAGGAAATCCAAGCCCAGAACATAGCATGAAAAAAGAGCAACCAGCGCGGCAGTTATAAACACGCCGAAGGTTGCCAAAATGATGCTGGGCACGGCCACCGATTTAACGATGCGCCAATTGGTATCAAGTCCACCGGAAAAGAGGATATAGGCGAGGGCGAGTGTCCCCACAAAGTTGGCCGCCTGCGCATTATCGAATTGAATACGGCCCAGCCCATCTTCACCTGCCAGCATGCCTATACACAGAAATACAATGAGCGCAGGCACGCCCAAACGGTCAGACGCACGGCTGGCAAGAATACTGGTCAACACCAAGAATCCCGTGATGAGAAGTATAAGCGAAGGACTGAGCATCAATGGAGTACACCTACCAAGAAAGGACATAGACGCCCTATCTTGAAAAAGACAAGCGTGGCAAAACGTGGTAAAATAGATTCGTTGGTCCGGCGCAAGACAGCGCCCGACCTCAATTTGAATTATATAACAATATTCTACCTGAGCCTACACTGTTTTTAATAACAGCCGGCAACACAGGCTGCCTTTCCGAAATTGACTAGCTGCACTTTTTAAGTTACCATCATAGTTTGTGGATAGCGCGCTAGAGAGCCCGGGTCATGATTTCAGGCGCAGGAACATTCATTGTGTGGTTAAAACTGTGGACAACACAAATACATCAAAACAAAAGACCATTATTATCTGCTGCCGCGTGTCCAAGACAATCATGGACGCCCTGGTTCAGGAAGCAAACAATGCTTCCGTCAATCTTGTCATCGAAGAATTGAGCAACCAAAGCCTTTTGATCCGTTCCATGAAACACAAAACCATGGATTGCGTGCTCTATGAATTGGTGGGCACTAAAAAGGCGCCTAAACTGCCTGTAAAATTATGTGACGCCAGCGAACGCCACCAAATCCCACTGTTACTTTTTGCTAAACCGGAGCAGGTTCCCCACTTACGTCAGGAACTGCGTACCACTCAATATTCACATGTTCATGTGGCGAAACGAACACCGAAAACACTCTTTTCCGCATTGACCGAACTCATACACGCCCACGCGCTGCACAGCAATCCTCCGTCTGCCGGGGAACGGCTTGTGGACATGGTGGCCGCCCATGCGCGTTCGCTGCACCGATGTGAAGAAATGTATCACTTTTTGTTGAACGCCTGCAGCGATGCCGTTTTGGTGCTGAAAGTCGATGCTTCCGGTGAAAAGGGCAGCCTTGAAACTTTGAACGAAGCGGCGTCACGCTGTTTCGGCTATACCCGATATCAGAAGCGGCATATTTCTTTACGTCAATTATTTTCTTTTAGCAATACGAAAAAAGTTTCGGGATCCATCAAAAACCTTTTCAAACTGCGAAAATTCCACTTTGAGACCATGATGACCTGCCGCGACGGTATCAAGATGCCTGTGGAAGTGGTGGCGCGCGCCTTTGATCTGGACGATGAATTTTACCGGGTCATCCTACTCGTTCACCTCTTGAAAGATGAGGCGCCGAAGAAAGAAAACGATCAAAGCAATATTGGTTTTAACTCCATTGCCTCTTATACGGGACTTATCGTCTACGATGGCTTTTTGAAAACCCGGCAAATGATTGTGGAGGGGGCGACACAAGAGATTTGCGGCGATTCCCCTCAACTCGTGACGCGTCAGGGACTCAAGGGCTGGCGGGAACGGATTCTTCCCGCAGATTACCAACGAGTTATCGGCACTATCAACAACGCCATTAAGCATCTGAATAAATATGAAGTGCAATACGGCATTGTCCATAAATCGGGAGCTATCCACTATATAGAAGATCGCGGTATTGTGTTGCCCGACGAATCGGGTAAGGGCGACCGGATCTTGGGCACAATGAAAGATGTGACCCTTCGTGTTGCCTCGGAAAAACAGCGCCAACACTTGGAGAACAAAGTCCGTCATACGCAGCGCTTGGAAAGTTTAGGCGTTCTCGCCGGCGGCATTGCCCATGATTTTAACAATATGTTGGCAGGTATTATCGGGCTCACAGATCTCGCCTTGCAAGAAGTCGAGCAAGGCTCTTTTATCCATGAAGACTTGACAGAAGTCTTAGCGGCAGCCAACCGCGCCAAAGAGCTGGTGCGCCAGATTCTCGCGTTCAGCCGTCAGTCGGATCAAGAACGATCCCCCATTTATTTGCATATTATCGCTCGCAATGTACTGAAACTTTTGCGCTCCACGATTCCCGACACGATCACGGTCACAGAATCAATCGACACGAATTCCGGCATCGTCCTAGCGAATTCTTCACAACTTTATCAAGTAATCACCAATATCATTATAAATGCGGTTCAGGCCATTGGTACAGCGGTAGGGACCATCAAAATCAAGATACAGGATCGGAATTTGACCGAAAAGGATTCTCTTTCTTTTCCGGGAACCACGCCCGGTTCTTATGTGCAGCTTTCTATTGCGGATACAGGGCATGGCATGTCTGAATCCGTGCGAACACGTATTTTCGATCCTTTTTTTACGACCAGAGATCCCGGCGTAGGAACCGGTATGGGGCTTGCCATGGCACACGGTATCATTACCAATCATGGCGGCGTTATTACGGTAAAGAGCAAACTGAAATCGGGCTCCCGATTCGACGTCTTTTTGCCCCGTATCTCCGGCGTTCAAACAGAAAGCACCTCCCTTGTAGAACCTCTGAAGAACTGCTCCGCTCATATTCTTTTTGTCGATGATGATTGCACTGTCCTGCGTTTTGCGGAATCAGCGCTGCCTCGCTATGGATTCACCGTCACGACCTGTCAGGGCGCCAGTCAAGCGATGCGTCTCTTTCTACAGGATATAGACAAATTCGATCTGGTTATTTTGGACCAGATTATGCCCGGGATGACGGGAATCCAACTTGCCCAAGAAATTCATCAACACGCCCACCATTTGCCTATCATCCTTTTTACCGGTTTCTGCGACCAAGTCGAACATGATACGCTTGATAGCGTCGGCATCCGTGATCTTGTACTCAAACCGATCATTATTAAAGATCTTGTTGATGCAATCCACAAGGTTCTGAACAATTCTCGCGGTGTTGTCGATAAACCATCCAATCCATGAACCTCGCGACGGGACGTTCCCTGCAGAGCGCCCTATTTCCCTGTTTTTATAGCCTATTTTTCCGAGAAAACGGGGCAGAGCCCCTTCTTTTTGGGAAATGCTTGCAGCGGAAGCTTGAGTCTGCCTGCCCCCGTCCGGCGGGTTTCAGTTTAATTGTATAGCTGAAAAAGTGTATACTGTAGACAGGGCGCGGGACAAGAATTTCAGACAACGAAGGACTTGCTCATCTCATGATTATTGTACTCTCATCATCGAATCAAGAAAATGTTGACCATGTTGTTTCACGCGTTGAAGATCTGGGCTATCAAGCCCACGTCATTCAAGGTGTGGAACGTACGGTTGTCGCTGCCGTCGGCGATGAACGCGGAAAAGAACGGCTCACCTCTCTTGAGGCGCTTCCCTATGTGGAACAGGTGATCCGCGTTCTGAAGCCCTTTAAACTGGCGGGGCGAGAGGTTAAAAAGGAAAACACCATCATCTCCTGCGGAGACGTCAAGATTGGCGGGCCGCACTTTTGTGTGATGGCCGGTCCCTGCTCGGTCGAATCAGAAGAACAGATCCTGACCACGGCGAAAGCGGTGAAGGACGGGGGCGCCAACATCTTGCGCGGCGGTGCTTTTAAACCGCGCACGTCCCCCTATAGTTTCCAAGGTATGGAAATGGAAGGGCTCCGTATCCTGCGC